>JAYVSV010000154.1:0-12338 GCA_043775015.1 Verrucomicrobiota bacterium | reverse complement strand
CGTTGACTTGGCCTCGGTCGCACCAAACAAACCGGACGTCTTTCTCCATTCCGCGCGGCGGGTCGCCGCGCGGCCCAGGCGGGTCGCCCGTGCTACCCGGCGGCGCTGCCGCCGCTTATTTCGGAATTCGGGTTAAGGAACGATTCAGCAATGTTGGCTTCTTCCAACGCAACTTTACCCCCAGTGACGCAATTTTTTAGATCGCCATCGCCACTGCTTCGCGGCTCCGCCGCGATTCTAGGCGCTGCGGAAACGCTTCGACCTTGCCGCTAACCAAGCCGCGTGCCGGTGATGAGGGCCACCGCCGGGTGGGCGATGCGGCGCTCCGCAGTGATGGCGTGGAATTGCATGCGGCACTTTGCTGATTCGCCGACGATGTGGAATCCGTAATGGCTCACGGCGTCCCGCACGGCAACCGTCGGTACGGCGATGAAACCGCGCCCTTCCGCAGCCATCACTTTCATCAACGCGAGATCCTCGAATTCCGCCACCACGCGCGGTTGGACGCGCTGCTCCCGAAACCACATCTCCAACGCCCGGCGCAAGGCGGTGTTCTCGGCGGGCAACAGCGCCGGCGCATCCTGTAGGGATTTTGGAAAACCACGCTTCAGTTTGGCCGCGAGCCGTTTCTCCGCGCAAAAGGTCGTGCCCGTTTCGCCGAGCGAATGACTGAAGGTCTTGAAGTTGGTGCTGCTGGACGCAGGCTCGTCGGACAGCACGATGTCCAGACGATGCGCCGCCAGTTGCGCGAGCAGATCCTCCATTTTGCCTTCGCGGCAAATCACATGCACGGTCCGGGGCATCGCAAAAACCGGCGACAGAATTTCATTGGTCACCAGCTTGGGAAATGAATCCACCACGCCGACATGGAGCCGCAGCGTCTTCGCGCCGGGGCGTTGTTTGACCGCGTTCATCAACTCGCGACCCAGCGCAAAAATCTCTTCCGCGTAGCCGAACACCACCTGACCGGCCTCGGTGAGTTTGTTGTTGCGCCCTTCGCGGCGGAAAAGTTTTTCACCGAACGCCTCCTCCAACTCGCGAATCTGCTCGGAGATGGATGGCTGCGAGACGTGCAGCTTCGCGGCGGCGCGCGCCAGGCTGCCTTCCTTCGCCACGGTCCAGAAGTAACGCAAGTGGTGATAATTGAGCCATTCCATGCGGCGCGAGTTTGCTTCGGATTAACCTAACAGTCCATTCGGAAAGGCGTATTAGTCCGCCCGGCGGGGCGCGCCTAGTGTTCGCCCGTCAAGGCAACAGCCGTTGAAGCTGGTGCGGAGACAAAGTAACGAAAGGCAAATTATGATTTGGATGCTTTTTATCGGCACGCTGGCGCTGTCGCTCTGGGCGATGTGGCGCGTGAAGTCGGTTTACAACCGTTACAACCAAGGCGTGGTGCGCTCGGGGGTGACGGGCGGCGAGGTCGCGGCGGAAATCCTCCGGCGCACCGACATCCGGGATGTGGAGATCACCCACGCGGATGGGATGCTCGGCGACCACTACGATCCGATCCACAAGCGGCTCGTGTTGTCCGAGGCGAATTACTTCGGGCGCACCCCGGCGGCGCTCGGCGTGGCGGCCCATGAATGCGGTCATGCCATTCAACACGCCCGCGCCTACCAGCCGCTGCACTGGCGCATGGCGGCGGTGGGCATCACCACCTATGCGAACTACATCGTGATGTTCCTGCCGCTGCTGGGTTTGTTCACCGGGTTAATCACGCCGTTAACTGGCGCGTTATTCATGGTCGTGGCCTGGGGAGTCATCATGTTGTTCAACCTCGTCACGCTGCCGGTGGAATTTGATGCCTCGCGTCGCGCCAAGCTGGTGCTGGCGGATTTCGGATTCATCGCGCCGGGCGAAGAAGCGACGGGCGTGAAGAAGGTGCTTGATGCAGCGGCGTGGACCTATGTGGCGGCGTTCATCACGTCACTGGTCTATTTCCTCTGGCATTTGTTGCCGCTCCTGTCGGGCGGCAATCGCTCGCGGGATTAGCCATAATCAAACAAACAACAAACAAACACATGACAACGACGATGAGACTCAATGTGCAACACCGAAACATTCGCTCCTTGGACGCCTTAGATTCGTGGGTGGAGAAACAAATCTTCGCCCTCGGGCGGGCGCGGCAGATTGACGAGGCGAACATCCGGCTGGTGCGACTGGAGAACGCCAGCCCTGCGTATCAAGTCAACGTCCACCTCGTGACGCCCGGTCCGGATGTGTTCGCGGAGAGCCGCGATCACACGCTGCGGGCCGCGTTCACCAAAGCGATGGGGCAGTTGCGCGAACAAATCACCAGCCGTGCCTCGAAGCGATTGCAGCGGCTCAAGAGCAATCTGAAAGCGCGGCGGGGCGGCTGAACCACATCTTAACTCAAGAGAAAATCTGATGACTGAATCAATCTGGCTCTGGGTCGGTTTTAATGTGTTTGTCCTCGCGATGCTCGCGCTGGACCTCGGCGTGTTTCATCGCAAGGCGCACGTCGTGTCGCTCAAGGAATCGCTGACGTGGACCGTCGTGTGGATTTCGCTGGCCCTGCTCTTCAACGCGTGGATCTGGCACCAATACGGTTCGACCAAGGCGGTCCAGTTCTTCACCGGCTACGTCATCGAGAAATCGCTCAGCGTGGACAACGTGTTCGTATTCGCGCTGCTCTTCTCCTACTTCGCCGTGCCGCCGTTGTATCAGCACAAGGTTTTGTTCTGGGGCATTCTCGGCGCGCTCATCATGCGCGCCATCATGATCGCAGCCGGCTCGGTGCTCATCGCGAAGTTCGGCTGGATCATCTATGTCTTCGGCGGATTTCTCATCCTCACGGGCATCAAGATGATCGTGAAGCGCGAGGAGGAGATTCATCCTGAGCGCAATCCGGTGGTGAAGTGGTTCAAGAAGCTCATGCCAGTCACGCCGGATTATCGCGGGGACAAGTTCTTCGTGCGCGAGAACGGCGTGCGCGCCGCCACGCCGCTCTTCGTCGTGCTGTTGCTCGTGGAAATCTCCGACGTGATCTTCGCCGTGGATTCCATCCCCGCGATCTTTGCGGTCACGACCGATCCGTTCATCGTCTATACGTCGAACGTCTTCGCCATCCTCGGGCTGCGGTCGCTCTACTTCGCGCTGGCTGGGGTGATGGATAAATTTCATTACCTCAAGATTGGCCTCGGCGTGGTGCTGACCTTTGTGGGGGTGAAGATGCTGCTGGCCCACACCGCATGGAAACTTGACACGCTCGTCTCGCTCGGCGTCATCGTGCTGATCCTGACCCTCTCGGTGGTAATGTCGCTAGTGCGCCCGAAGAAGGTGGTCGTTGCAGTTATTTCTCCGAAACCGTTGGAAACTACATGATCAAGTTTGCCCATCAACTCGTTGCAGCGAAGCCGTTTCACCACTTCATTGTGGCGGTGATCGTTTTGGCTGGGATCGTGGCCGGACTGGAAACCAGCCCCGGCCTCATGGAACGGCACGGGGCGCTGCTGCTGGGGTTGGATAAGTTCATTCTCAGCGTGTTCGTCCTCGAAGCCCTGCTGAAGATGGCGGCGCACGGTCGTCAGCCTTGGCGCTACTTCGCCGACGGCTGGAACGTGTTCGACTTCCTGATCATTGTGATTTGCCTGCTGCCCGTGGGTGGGCCGTTCGCCGCGGTGTTGCGACTGGCGCGGGCGTTGCGGCTTCTCCGGCTCGTGAGCGCGTTGCCGAAGTTGCAGTTGCTCGTCGGGGCGCTGCTCAAGAGTTTGTCCGCCATGGGCTATGTCAGCTTGCTGCTGGGGCTGTTGTTCTACATCTATGCGGTGGCGGGGATTCATCTGTTTGGCGCACACGACCCAAATCACTTCGGCTCATTACCCGCCGCGTTTCTGTCGCTGTTCCGGCTCGTGACGCTCGACAACTGGTCGGATTTGTTCAACGTGCAGCTCGCGAATGTGGCCGGGATCAAGGTCGCAATTTACTTCGTCACGTTCATCGTGTTCGGCACGATGATCATTCTGAATCTGTTCATCGGCATCATCATGAACAGCATGTCCGAAATGCACGCCGAGATGGCCGAGCGCGACCGTTCGCAGCACGAACGCGAAACCGGCTCGGCCACGCTGGCAGATGAACTTCGTTCGCTCGAATTGGAAATGAAGGAAATGCAAACCCGGATGGTCGGTCTCCGCCGCAAGTGGAGCGGCGAGTCGCGCCGACCCGAGAGCAATCGAAAACTGGAGGAGATTGCGTCATGAAAAAGTTCTTCATCGCGCTCATCGGCAGCACGGTGCTGCTGCTCGGCGTCGTGATGGTGGTGCTGCCCGGGCCGGGCCTGCCGATTGTGGTGGGAGGCCTCGCCATTCTCGCGACTGAATTCCTCTGGGCGCGGCGCGCGCTGCGCCAAACCAAGGGCGCAATTGCCAAAGTTCGCCGCAAGTCCGGCCTCAAAGAATGGCTGCGCCGCCGTCGCGCCGCCGCTGCGGCAAAAACAATTTACTGAATGCACGAAACCGACGAACGTCAGTCATTCTTCGAGCCGCCCGTTTTCACCCAAGCCATCTCCAGCCGAAACGCGCCGTCCTGTTTGTCTGCGATGAAGAAGCCCACCGAGGACACCTTGGCCGGATTCAGCGACGGCACGTCCGTCAACACGCGTCCGCGCAAGGTCGGGATGAAATCCTTGAACGGCAGCCGGTGTTCTTCCCACTCGCCGCGCTTCGGCGTGAAGGCGCATTAGTAAATCGGCGCGAGTGAACGGCTCTCGATCCGCACGGTGAATTTGTACCGCCGGCCATCGCCGCGCACCCGCACGACGAACGCGTCGAGACCGGTGAGGTTGTGGCGGGCGGGCGACGAGCGGACGGAGGCGAACCCGCCGTTATTTTCCAAGGATACCGCGCCGCTAAACACTGCGCTGTTGGTGAAAACTTCAAAGCGGCTCGTGGAGACGCCGCCCATCACGCAATTGTTGCAACGCCGCTGTCTCACGCTTCGCGCTGCGCCCGCCGCTAATAAATCGCAGCACCGCAAACCGCCCCGCTGCCAGCTCGCGCACCTTCACCGCGCCGTCCGTCGGCTTGGGGCTGCGCCGGCCTTCAGCTTCGCGGGCAACACAAACGCCATGGTCGCGTTCAAATCGCTGCCGACATGAACACCGGCGTCGTCATTGCGATTTTCTGCTGCGTCTCGTTGCCGCCGGCGATGAACCGGAACAGCCGCATGTAGCTGCCGTCCGCGCCGTTGCCATCGCGCACCGTGGGCGTCTCCACCACCGACAACGCCGGATAATCGCGCACCTCGAACTTACCGCTGGCGCGCACCACCGCGTAGGGAGCGGACTCGTAGCCAGAGCGCGTGGCCTGACAGCCTGCCACGATCCCCACCGCGACTACCGTGAGAATATAATTGGAATCCACATTCGTTTCACCGCTCGACTGTAGCCGGACACCTGCCGTTTGGCGAATGGAGAGCGCGCGGTGCGGGAGCGACGATGGTTGCTGATTGTGACCGGGCGCTGAAGCGTGTAAAAGAAATCGTCCGATGGAAACTCAAAGCATCCTCCTGCTCCTCACGCTTGCGCTCTGGCTGGCTGGCTGGATTGTTTTGGGGCGTGTGAAATCGTGCGGCGACCAAACGGGCAAGCCAGTTTCCGGCGGCCAACTCTCCATCATCATTCCCGCGCGCAACGAGGAACAAAATCTTCCGACACTGCTGCGCTCCATCGCCGCGCAGTCCGTTCAACCGCGTGAAATCATCGTGGTGAATGACGCCTCCACCGATTGCACCGCCGAAGTCGCGGCGCGGCTCGGTGCGCGCGTCATCGGCTCGCAAACGCTGCCCGACGGCTGGCGCGGCAAGACGTGGGCCTGCCATCAAGGCGCACAGACGGCGATGGGCGAACAATTGCTGTTTCTCGATGCCGACACCTGGTTCGAGTCCGAAGGATTGCGGCGCGTGCTCGCGGAATTTCAGGCGGCGGGCGGCGGTGTTTTGTCCGTCGCGCCGCATCACGTAGTGCAAAAATTTCACGAACAGTTCTCCGCGTTCTTCAATCTGGTGATGCTCGCGGGCACGGGCGCATTCACGTTGCGCGGCGACCGCCTGGCGCCACGCGGGTTGCTCGGACAATTCATGCTGATCGAGCGCTCCGCCTATGAACGAGTCGGCGGCCACGAAGCCGTGAAAGGCCGCATCCTCGAAAACTTCTGGCTCGCTGAGCAACTGCGCGCAGCGGGCGTGCCGCTGCGGTGTCGCGGCGGGCGCGGCGTGTTCGCGTTCCGCATGTATCCGCAAGGCTGGCGCGAACTCGTGGAGGGTTGGACCAAAGGCTTTGCTTCCGGCGCAGGCCAGACGCCGCTGCCAATCCTGTCACTAGTCATCGCGTGGATGACCGGACTGATGTCCCCGCTGCTCGGACTCGCGCTGGGCGGTCATCCCATTTCCTGGCTGGCCGTTTACGGGATCTGCGCGGGGCAAGTCGCGTGCCTGCTGCGGCGTGTGGGTTCGTTTCATTGGAGCACGGCGGTTTTTTATCCCGCGCTGCTGATTTTTTATTTCGCCGTGTTTGCGCGTTCGGTGATTCGCTTGCGCGGAAAACAAACCGTCGCGTGGAAAGGCAGGCAGATTCGTGCTGATTGAACTTTCTGTCGCCTGGGTCATCGGGCTGAACATCACCGCGTGGCTGGTGATCCAGTTCGGGCTGGCGTGGGCTTTCACGCAACTCGCTGCCGGGTGTTTCAATCCGCGCAATTTTTTCGCCCGGGTCAAAAGCTGGGAGCGTGACGGTCGCTTTTACGAGCGCAAGTTCGCCATCAAAAGTTGGAAAGACAAACTGCCCGACGCCGCCCGGTTGTTTCGCGGCGGCTTTGCGAAGGCCAGTTTGCAGACTGCTTCGCCGGAATATCTGGAACGATTTCTTCGTGAGACCTGGCGAGGTGAACTTGTTCACTGGCTCGCGTTGGCGGCGCTGCCGATTTTCTGCATCTGGAATCCGTGGTGGGGCGTGGGCTTGAACGCCGCAGTTGCGCTGGCGGTGAATGTTCCGTGCATCCTTGCGCTCCGCTACAACCGCGCGCGCTTTCAGCGATTGCTAATCAAGCGACCCTCGCTCCATCGCCGAAGAGGTCTGAATCAATGATCAAAAGCGGATACGTCGTCACGCCCTCGAGTTAGTGGAAATTTTTATTGGCACGCAAGATTGTCCCCAAAAAAAGTGGTGCGCGTGGCGGGAGTTGAACCCACAACCTTCGCCTTCGGAGGGCGCCACTCTATCCAATTGAGCTACACGCGCGTCGAGTTCGAAACGTAGGTGATGCCTTCCCCGTCCGCAAACACAAATTGAATTTTTGAATAAAAAAACATTGCGGGTTTCTCCTGATTGAATTTTGCGACGACCGCATTAAATTTTTTTCATGAACGAAGTAAATCTGGCGAGCTTTAACGATGTGGAAAAAGCCGAGGAAATGAGAAATCGCCTCGAACAAGCGGGCATTCACGCCGAAGTCTATGACGAATCAAAACTCCAACGGTTTTGGTTCAATGCCGAATCGCTGGCGGGAAAAAAAGTTCGCGTGGCCGAACGCGATTTTGAAAGGGCAAAGTTAGCGTTGGATGCCATCGACGCGAAAGAAGATGCGCTTCACGATGCGGTGCGTTGTCCCAAATGCAGTTCCCCTCGGGTCGATTATCCGGCTGCCACTCGAAAATTTGTCGGCCCCGCGTTGATTGAAATTTTCTGCACGACCGCGCATCTCATGGAAAAACAATTCTACTGCGAAAATTGCCAGCACACCTGGGAACCGAGAATCAAATTGGAAAATGAAACCGATCTGCTCGGCTGGCCGGTAAAGGACAACATCAAACTGCCAGCGGCTTAATCACAGCAACGACCAGCGCGTCTTCCTTCAAATATTTTTTCGCGACGCTTTTAATTTGTCCGACTGTAACCGCTTCGTATTGGGGTTCATCTTGATTGCTGTGGTCGTAGCCGAGGCCATAAAGTTCATCGAGCGTTGCAACCATCGCGTAGCCGCCGAGATCTTGCCGGCCGATTTTCTTTTGGCCGATGATTTTGGCTTTCGCCCGTTTTAATTCTTCTGAGGACAAACCTTCGGTGCGCAACAACTCCGCTTCTTTCAGCAATTCTTTTTCCACCAGTTCCAATTTTTCCGGCATGGTTCCGACGTAAAACGCGAAGTAGCCGGGAACAAGACCCGGAAAATGTTGAGCGCCGACGAAATAGGCGAGGCCGAGTTTCTCCCGCACTCGCACAAACAAACGCGAGCCAAGGTCGCTGCACGCTTCCTGAATTAATTCCAGGGCGTAGCGATCTTCGTCAAAAACTGAGACGCCGGGAAAACCAACCAGCAAAACGGCCTGGGTTTTGTCGCGCGTTTCTTCCTGCCGCACGATTTTTGTGAACGGTTTGGATCCGGCCAGTTTCGCGGGCATCGGTTTTTTGATCCAATTGGAAAAGTTTTTTTCGACAGCCGCTTTGACTTGCTCCGTGTTGACGTCGCCGAAAACGGCCAGCACGCAATTTCCCGGCGACACAAAATCCTGATGAAACGATTTCAATTGTGCGAGCGTGACCGACTTCACGCTTGATTCGGTTCCAATGGAAGTCAGTCCATATGTTGCGTCGCCAAAAAGTGCGCGGCGCATCATGCGTCCCCCGCTTTGCAGCATGTGATCGTTTTGCGCTTTGATGCCGGCGAGTTGAAATTGTTGCTCACGTTGAAACGCGTCGGCTGGAAAAGCAGGACGCAGCAAAACGTCGGTGAGAAGATTCAGGCCAACCTCGAAGTCGCTGCTCATTACTTCAGCGCTGATGCCGAAACTGTTGTTGCCGCCGAATGTATCGATGCTGCCGCCGACCGATTCAATTTCCGTCGCGATCTGTTCTGCGCTGCGCTGGTGCGTGCCTTGCAGAAGCATCTTCGCAGTGAGCTGCGTCAACCCGTTGTTCTCTGGCGTTTCGACGAGGACGCCGCCTTTCAAACTCGCGCGAAATTCCACGAACGGAAGGCGATGATCTTCTTTGACGAGTAAGCGTAGTCCGTTGGCCAATTCAAATTTTTGAATCGGATTTTCGGAAAGACTTGGTGCGTTCTCGGTTTGTGTCGGCATGGAGCCGGTGGGGAGCAGAGCGTAGAGGTTTCGATTTGTGACGGTTAAATACTGGTTCGCGATCCGTTGCAGATCAGCGAGGGTCACTTGTTTCACTGCCGCCAGGTAGCGTTCTGAAAAACCGAGGTCGTTGGCCGCGATCCAATTGCCGCCGAGATCCTGCGCCTGGCCTTGCATGGTTTTACGAGTCGCGAGAGTGGCGGCGATAAATTGTTTGATGACTTTTGCCAATTCATCGACCGGAACGAGTTCGGTTTTTAGACGCTCAATTTCTTCGATGATGGCCGTTTTCGCGACCGAAAATTTATCCGCATCGACGTTGGCGCTGACTCCGAAAAGTCCTGCTTCGCCCGGCGTGTAAGTCCAGGCGTCGATCGAATTGACCAAAGCTTTTTTCTCGCGAATTTCCCGGAAGAGCCGCGAACTGCGTCCATTGCCGAGGAGGGTGGCCAAAATATCCAGCGCCGGGAGATCGGGATGGCGCACATCGGGAATGTGCCAACTGAAAAATAGATGGCCGAGTTCAATGGGCGCTTCCTCGATGAGTTCGCGTGGAGCAGTTTGTTTCGGTTCGTGCGCCAGAAAAGCCGGTAGCACTGTTTTCAATTTTGATTTGGAAAAAGCGGCGGTGATTTGCGCGATAACTTCTTCCTGTTTCACATCGCCGACGACCACCATGAACAGGTTGTTTGGTGTGTAACGTTCGCGATAGTGCGCGTGAATATCGTCGGGCTTCAGCTCGTTGAAAATGTCGGAATAACCAATGATCGTGAAGCGATACGGGCTTTGCGTGTATGCGGTTTCAAACAAGCGTCGGCTGGCGCGGCGATCGGGATCATCCTGGTTCATGTCCATCTCGCGGCGAATGACGTCGAGTTCCTTGGCGAGTTCCTCAGCGGGCAACGTGGCATTTTGCATGATGTCGCAGAGGACATCGACGGCCACCGTCGCACCGGTGTTCGGCGCGTTGATCCAATAAACGGTGCGATCAAACGAGGTGTAGGCGTTCATGTAACCGCCGACGTCTTGCACTTCTTGATCGATTCGGCCCGCACCGCGCGTGGTGGTTCCTTTGAACAACATGTGTTCCAAAACATGCGAAAGCCCGGCGCCCAACCATTTTCCTTCGTGAATGCTGCCGGTTTTACACCACGCCTGCGCGGAGACGACCGGTGCGCTGTGATCTTCGCGAACGATGATCGTGAGGCCGTTGGCTAGTGTTGTGACGCGAACGCCGGGCGGAATGATGGGAATGTCTTGAGTCATTTTGAAATCAGGAGATGGGGCAGGGGATTGATCCCACTGCGGTCAACGGCTCAGCCTGCATATTTCATAGCACCATGACCGTAGCTCGAAGCCCCTCTCATTAACACCCTGCTTTAGCTGGGTGAAGATCGGGCTGGAGCCGTTCGTAACCGTTTCAACGGTTTCGACACAGTGTGGCAAACCGTTGAAACGGTTTTTCACTTGGGCGCACTTCCACACCCAGCTAAAGCAGGGTGTTAGTGAGAAAATACCGGCATTGGCGGACATAGTATGAAATATCCGGCTTAGCGGTCAGCCGGGCTTGGTTGAGATTCTGACGCTTTTTTTCTGGGGAGAAACGGCTGTCGAAACGCGTCGTCGAAATTGAAGCCGTCTTTAAAATCTTCGCGGCTGTCGTTCTCGGTCTTGGCCAGAAGGTTCTTGCCCACCATATTGAAAACCATTTCTCCAAAATCTTCACAGGAACGAATGCCCCACTCATCGAGCACGGTCAAGGTCATCGGGCCAAATTGATCCAGGCCGTAATCGCGAATGCCATCGAGCAATTCCTTGCCCGAGACGTGGCGGATCTCGTCCTTCCTCGCTTTGCCGACCATCTTTTGCGTGTGGTCGAGCGCCTCGCGCAGAAAGAAATAGGCCTCGCGATGGAAACGCGGATCATCTTTCACGATCTTATCTAAAATGACTTCAAAATTAACTGCTTGCATGATTTTAAGGTGCGGCGTTTTCGGCTGTGACGGCCGGCGGATGTGACAGGCGATACGTTTTCACCGACCAACCCGTCAGCAGCAGAGCGAGTGCAAAGCAAAGCACCAAACGCTCCTGCTTCGTCAGCCAGTTCGTGCCCAGAACATAGTCTTTAATTCTACGATTCACAATGCGCGCACTGATGTTTCGGCAGACGGGGCGACCGGCGCAAGCCATTCTGCAACCAAAACCGCCAGACCATCCACAGAGCTTCCCGGACAATTTTGCCCGACATTTTCGAGGTGCCTTGAAACCGGTCGGTGAAAATTATCGGCACCTCAACGACTTTCATCCCTTGCCGCCAGATGCGATGCGTCATCTCAATCTGGAACGTGTAACCATTGGATCGAACTTCCTGCAAATCGATTTGTTTCAGCGCGTGTCGGCGAAAACATTTGAATCCGCCCGTCGGATCGGTGAAGGGCATTCCCGTGATGATGCGCACGTAACGCGCTGCGCTGGTGCTCAAGAGCAGTCGTTTCAAAGGCCAGTTGATCACCCGAATGCCGTTGCAATAACGCGAGCCGAGAACGAGGTCCGCGTCTTTGGCGGCTTCCAGAAATTTTGGAATATCATCCGGGTTGTGTGAGAAATCACCGTCCATTTCCATGATGAATTCGTAGTCGCGTTCCAACGCCCAGGCAAAGCCGGCACAATACGCCCGACCCAAACCATTCTTCTCCGCGCGATGTAAAACGTGGACGCTCGGATGTTGGGCGGCGAGTTCGTCGGCGATTTTTCCAGTGCCATCGGGAGAATTATCATCGACCACCAACAAATCCACTGCCGGATGTAATTTCAACAACCGCTCTGCCATCGGCGGAAGGTTTTCCCGCTCATTATACGTCGGCACAATAACGAGAGTTTTGTTGGCGCTGCCCATTTGAGCTGAGAAGTAAGCCGACTTGTTCGCAAAGTTCAAGGTTCAAAAACGAATCCGCCAGCAAAGGGGTGTGATTAAAAGTGGGTGAGGTGGCGGAAATGCCGTTGCTCACGGAGCGCCGGTCTGTGACCGGCTTTGCGGGTTCGTCCCGCATCGGCGGGATGCGGTGTCACTCTTTGGCTGTGGCTCGTTCGTCGCGGGTTTTATTGAGGCTCTTATAATAAAGTTACACGAGCTGGCCGGCGATGGAGCGCGGCGTTGACGCCGCTTGTATCTTTCTAATTGTCCTCGCTGGCTGAAAGGCCAGACTGGAGTCACCGTTCCGGTTGCAACCGGAACGGTGACG
>JAYVSV010000153.1:0-28023 GCA_043775015.1 Verrucomicrobiota bacterium | reverse complement strand
TCGCCATGACCGCCGTCATGCGCAAACTCATCATCCTCATGAACCGCCTCCTCAAATATCCAGATTTTTCCCTTGCCGCTTAACACCGTTGCTTCAACGGAATAAGGCTTTTGCAGAGGCCTCCAAACATTATTTCGGCGGCATTTCGCTCAACGGAAAACGCAACACCTCCGCCGCCTGACGCATCCGCACATCCGTCGTGCAAAGCGGCCATTCCTGCAATTGATCGCACGTCGCCAAATGCAGCGCATCCAAAGAACGCAATGCCACTTTGGGACTGCATTGCTCCATGATGCGATTGGCTTTTTTGAAAAGTGCCGCGTGAAATGGCGCGAGTTCAATTATCCGTTCGTCGATTTTCTTCTCGAAAGCAGTCCAACTTCGCGACCGCTCTGCCGCAGTTAACGCGCCCGACCTTTGCTTCATCAGCAGCGCTGAATAAACTTCGGTGTACGCCAAAACGGACGAAGAAATATTTTCTCCACCCGTCAGTTTTACAAAAAATTTGCTGTCCGGCTCAGGCGCAAAGAGTTTCACCATCACGGAACTATCGAGATACATACGAGTTCAATAACCGCTATCCCTATCCTCGCGAATAATATCTTCGGAGCGTCGTGCGCCTGGACGAATCGGAATGGATTTTAAAAGTTCCCAATCCGCGTGAAAAGGTTTTCGTTTCCGCTGGATCGGAACCAGCTTCGCTTTCGGCACGCCATCGCTGGTGATAATGGTTTCATGCCCTTGCGCAGCGCGTTCGATCAAACTGGAAAGACTGTCCTTGGCCGCGCGAACATTGATGGAAAGCGGGTGCTCAAGAACATCTGCGTCTTTCAAAACATCCGGCTCGCTCGCCGCACGTGGGTATTTAGCGATTTTCTTTTTCACGCGCTCAATGTGGCCTCATGCGGCCTCATTGTCAAAAACATATCAAGGCGCTTGGAGCAGAGGGGGAATCGCCGGTAAACCAGCGTTCGCCGCCGGGACCGGCGCATTCGGATCGCGTTCAGGAATTTCGATTTGATCACCCTCAATCAGCCGCAGTCCTTTTGCTTTTTCTAAGTCCGACACGATTTCGAGCGACCGTTTTGTGACTGGATCAATCCGCTTCACTTTAATCCGATTCGAATCGGATGATGCGCGCAAGAACCTGCCCACGACCCCAATCAAACTCGCATCTGGCAACGACACTTGCCCGCTGTTGAGAATGGGTGCGCGCAAAATTGAATTGGTCGTTTCGCCCTTGATCGTGATCGAAACATTTTTCTCCAAACACTTCTGCATCGCCTCAGCATATTCTTTGGAATAGCCGACCCATTTTTCGTTAACATTATGATCCAATTCTGGAATCTCGATGATGTCGCCCCATTCCAGCCAGAGATTTTTGCTGCAATCGCCAGATTTCAAAATGTCTTCCAGATTGACCGGAATCATCTGGGATTTTTTGCCGCCATCTTCCAATCGCTCGATTTTCACATTCGCCAAATCGGGAAACGGGAGTTGAGCGCCAACGATCAGTTCGATAATGGTGTAGCGATTCAAAGGCTGATTTCCTTTGATGAACACTGGATTCTCCTTTCCCGCGCGCCGGGTTGAAATACGCGTCAATCGCTCCACATTTTCATTTGCGCCGAATTTCAGCAGCAATTCAATTAACTGATTCCGCGCTACCAGTTGTGATTGTCGAGCCGTTCCAAGTGGCGTTTTACCGGCAATAGTCTGTAGATTCGGATCAGCCTTATTTGTGAGCAACAATTCAACTATCTCTATGCTCCGGTTAAGACGAATCGCCCGATGGAGCGGTGTTTCTCCGTTGCTATCCGTGGTGTTCGGGTTTGCTCCTCGCTCCAGAAGCAAAGCAGAAAGCTCAAAATTCCCTTGTGTTCCAACTGCCGTATGCAGGGGGGTTGCCCCACCAGTCTTTTCATTGGGATTTGCCTTATTATCCAGCAACAACGCCGTGATCCGCCGATTTCCCAAATTCACCGCCAAACTCAGAGCAGAATTTACATCCGCCCCATGCGCAATTAGAAATTTCGCGATTTCTGAATTATCGCCGGAGACTGCGTAAGAAAGCGGCGATATTTTTTGCGAATCATTCGCATTAACATCTGCGCCTTTGGTCAATAATAATTCCGCGACAGATTTTTGCCCTTCCTTTGCCGCTAAATGGAGGGGCGTGGCACCTTCACGATTCTTCGCGTTGAGATTCGACCGATTTTTCAAAAGGGTTTCTGCAATCGTCAGATAGCCACGAGAGGCGGCGATGTGCAGAGGGGAATATCCGTCAGCGCTGCCTGCCTGAATATCTGCGCCCTTCGATAAAAGAAGCTCGACCATTGAATTGCGACCATTTTTTGCCGCCAGATAAAGAGGTGGGTAACCAGCCTTTGATTTCCTTTCGATGTCAGCGCCATTGGCGAGAAGAAATTTTGCCACCGCCAATTGGCCTTCAGTTGCCGCTTTGTGTAATGGCGTTCCAACGTCCTCCGTCAGCCCTGTGCTTTGCGCATTAATCAAATCCGGGCTGTCCTTGATCATCGCTTTGATGCGGTCAATCTCCGCGTCTTCAACCGTATTCTTGGCGAAAATTCCTTGAAAGGTTTGTTGCGCGGTGTTTGTCAAAGTTTTCTCCGGCATATTTTTTTGCGCTAACTCCGTGAGTGTCGTTTGATCCGAAAAGTCGCGCAAGATGCGCTCGTATTGAGCGTTGGCTTCGTTGGTTTTTCCCTGTTTGCGGTACACTTCGCCGAGACGGAAAATCGCGGTGGCGGCGAGCTTGCGGTCTTTGTCGAATTGCCTGGCGACGGTTTGATACGCCGCAATCGCCGCGTCCAGATTATGGTTGGCTTCTTCCTCGAACAACCCCTTTTGCAATGCGCTGCTCAGGTCGTTCGTCGCGGCGAGCGCGAAAGTTGCGGTGGCGAAAAGAATTGCGGCAACCAAGGTGAACGATTTCGTTTTCATAATTTAATTTTGCAAATTTTACCCGACGGAGTTGTCATGCTTTTGTAAAATCAATTGCCGCAAAAGAACACAAAGAGCGCAAAAAAAATTTCATCTTTGCGCCCTCTGCGTTCCTTCGCGGCCATTTAGTTCCAGTCGGTATCCGACGCCATGCACGGTTTGAATCCAACGCGGTTCATCAGGATTCGTTTCGATTTTTCCACGCAACGTTGCGATGTGATTGTCCACCGTGCGCGTCGTCGGAAATGCGGTGTAGCCCCAGACGACATCGAGAAAACGTTCGCGCGAAACCGGTTCGCCTTCCGCTTCAAACATCAAGCGCAACATCGCAAGTTCTTTGGCCGTGAGGCGCAACGGTTTCTTTTTTCGCCACGCTTGTTGCTGAACAAAATCAATTTTCACATCGCCCAGAACGAGCGACGACGGAAGTTTGTTTTGCTTTTGCGTGCGACGAAGAATCGCCCGGACACGCGCCAGCAATTCGTCGATGCTGAATGGTTTGACGAGATAATCATCCGCGCCGGAATCGAGTCCAGCAACGCGATCTTCGATTTGTCCTTTAGCGGTGAGCAGGAGAATCGGCACGGGATTTCCAAGTCGGCGCAATTCGGCGGCGACAGCGTAGCCATCGAGACGCGGCATCATCACATCGAGTAGAATAAGGTCAGGCTTTTCCTCGAGCGCGCGCTGCAGGCCGATCTCGCCATCAGCAGCAGACAGAACGCGGTAGCCTTCACCGGACAAACAATCTTCCAACCCGGTGCGCATGGGCAATTCGTCTTCGATAATTAAAATGCGATTCATATCTTTAAACGCAGAGGCGCAGAGAGAAGAAGCAGGAAAGTTTTTATCTCTGCGTCTCCGTGTCTCTGCGGTTTATCGGCAATTCAATCGTGAACCGGCTTCCTTTTCCAACTTCGCTTTGCACAATCACTTTTCCACCGTGCGCTTCGACAATGTGTTGCACGATGCTCAAGCCGATTCCGATGCCTTGCGTTTCGCGGCGCAATTCGGAGCCAAGCCGGTAAAAACGCTCGAAAATTTTCCCGTGTTCGTGAGCGGGAATTCCTGGGCCGGAATCTTCGACGTAGATTTCAATTGTAGCGGCGGTCTGTGACCGCCGCTGATCTTCGGTTGAAGTTCGGTGGTCACAGACCGCCGCTATAAAACCAATCGTCACCGTCGCTTCGTTCGGCGAATGTTTGATAGCGTTGTCGATTAAATTCACAAGCGCTTGTTGAATGGCGCGACCATCCAGAACGGGTTGAGAGTTGTGGGTTGAGAGTTGAAAGTCATCCAGTTTCAGAGCGAGATTCACATTTCTTTCAGCGGCATAAGGCTCCATCAACTTCACTGTTTCCTGAACAAGCTTCACAATGTCGGTCGGCTCGAATTCATATTCTTTGCGGCCTTGTTCGATGCGCGAGAAGTCCAAAACATTTTCGATGAGTGATGAAAGCCGCCGACATTCCTGCACGATGAATTTAAAATATTCGTTCTGCTTTTGCGGCTCGGTAATTTTCCCGCGCTCCAGACTTTCCGCGAGCAAACGCACCGAAGCAATCGGCGCGCGCAACTCATGCGAGACGCTGGAAACGAAATTACTTTTCATTTCGGCGAGGCGGTGTTGCTGAAAAAACGCTCGACGAGCCATTACCAAACCAATGCTGGCAGTCAGCACCGTTCCAATAATAAGCCATCCAAAAAGACGGGCGCGTCGGCGCTCCGATGCAAGTAATCGTTCGCGGCTGGCGAGGTAAAAACGCACGGTAAAAGTCGCCGATTCAGTTGAGCCAAGTTTTTGCGTGGCGCTGCCCAAGACCGAATTTTCAGTCTTGGGAATTGCGCCGGAGCATTGCAGTGGTTCTCCGGCAAGTTCGAGGGTTGCCACGGCATAATCCAAGACCAGAAATTTATTTTCAGCCAGCGTCCTGGCGAAAGCGTATTCCAAGAACTGCCGTGGCAGAAATCGAATCATATATCCACGCCCACTTCCACGCTCGTGATTTGCAAATTCCGTCGGCATCGGCAAGGCGAGCGCTTGACCCGATCCGCTGTTCGCCCATTTCGCCGATTGAAATTTGCCCGTAAAATTTTGGCGCAGCGAAGCAAGTAATTCGCGCACCAACAATTCGTTTTTCCAAAGTTGCCGCATCCAATGCACTTGATCGCGCACAACGGCATCCGCGCGATTGGTCAGGCCTTCGGCCAAATCGAGCAGCGTCGGCGCAACGAAGGAAGGTTTTTCAACTACCTGTCTCCAGAGCAAATCGAGCAAAAGGCGAGACAACGATTCATTTGTCGCAAGTCGAAGGGCGCGAAAACAGGCGATGTCATAGAAAGAAATTCCGGATTCCGATTCGATCCACGGAATGGGACCTTGAACGGTGTTGTTCAGAGTGGGTGGCCAGTGTTTCGTCTGCCAAATTGCGTAATCAGCGGCGAGCTTCGCGTCGCGCGACGGATTGGTTTGAAGAAAAAGTTCATAGGCATTTGTGACGACGGATGGATCATCCGCCGCCATTTCTGACTGACGAGCGGCTTGCCAAAGTTTCCGTTGATCAGGGGAAAGTTCCCGAAACCATTCGGGCGGCATAGGCGCGGATGGAAAATCCAGCGGTTCCAACATCGTGCCATCAGCCAACACTGAGCCAGAAGGCAGCGCCAGCTCCGCCAACTTCAGACCGGGATGCTTTTCCTCCCATTCTTGAACGCCAGCTATGTTGCTGGATGGAAGCATTACTCCAGCGGCACGATTGCTCCAGACAATCGAAGGTTGGGTCGCGATTCGTAGATCGATCGACCAAACATTTTGCAGAATGAGAAACTGTCTGATTTCGTCGTCGATCTTGCTGCCAATCACGCGGGCGAGACTTTGGACACTAGCGGCAGCGCGATTGCGAGCATCCTTTTCCGCAACCTGTTCGTCCTGTCGCAACGAAGCAAAACTGAGAATTGCCAAAACCGCGACAGGCAGCATGATAAGCAGACCTTGCCAAATAAAAGTTGGTTTTTGGTTGGAACGAAATTTCTTCATCGGCGACAGCTTCAGCAATTGATACCGAGATTAAGCCAGACCGAGGAGAAGAATTGTCATGGATTTGTAAAATCAAGAATTGAGAGCACTCTCGGAGGAACGCCGACTTCCAGTCGGCTTTTCGTTTGATTCGTTCCAAGCGATTTCTACGTGCGATGCCTAAAGCCGGTTGGAAACCGGCGCTCCGGGAAAATTTTCCTGCCGACAAAATGGAGGCGGCACGTTAAATTTTTCTCATGCGATACGATTTGAAAAGCAAATGGATTTTGATCACGGGCGCTTCGAGTGGATTTGGCGCGGCTCGAAATAGTTTTTTCTACGCACCGCCAAACGGGATCAGGAAAATCTGACCGAGCGTTTTCAATTGGAGCGTCCACCATTCATGCACTGTCACGTTGCTGAAAACCCAAACCGTCGCCGCGAGGGCGATGTAGGGGCCGTAAGGTAATCGGCTGGACCACTCGCTTCGTTTTGCCACGATCAATGTGACTCCGACAGTCGCACCGATTACGGCGCTGACCAGCAGGGCAAAAATCACGGCGGGCCATCCGAGGAATGCACCGATCGCGGCCATGAATTTCACATCGCCAAAACCCATTGCTTCTCGCGGCAACGTAATCGCGTTGGTCGTTGCTTCGAGATGTGGCACTTCTTCGGTGTTAAATTGGGAGTCGCCGATCACCAAAGTTTTCGGGGTCAATCGCACCGAGGTTTCTTGAAAGCATCGATCGATCATTTCCACGCGCTTGCCTTCAAGAACAATCACGTCGGAATTGCGATAAAACAATTCCTCGTACGGGATGTCGTGATCCGGCAGCTTCAAACAGGTTTCCGTAAAAATAATTTTTGAACCGGCAGCGAGTTCGATTTTTTGCCGTCCGAAAAGCAGTTTTCCGCCGCGCAAAATTCCGTAAACCAGTCCTCCGCCAACGGCGATTCCCGCAAAACTTCTTAGTAACGATTGCGATGGAGCGTTCGCTTCGTGAAGTGAAGGAACGATGAACGAACAAATAAAACCCACGACGATGCCGCCGATCGTGACCTCGTCGGGGATGATGAAATGTTCCAAATCGATAAACGTGGCCACGATAAATCCCGCAAGCAATAGGCAATAAGCCAGAGCGAGCAGCGCGGATTGATCACCGAATTTCAACCAGCAGGCGAGAAACGTCAGGCCGGTCAAAAATTCCACCAGAAAATAACGGATCGAAATCGGCGCGGAACAATTCGCGCATTTGCCTCGCAAATAGAGCCACGTGACAAGCGGGACGTTCAGAAACCACGGGATGGAATAGTTGCAATGAGGACAATGCGATGGCGGGCTGACGACGCTTTCGTTGAGCGGCATGCGGTAAATGCAGACGTTCAAAAAACTGCCGACGACGCAGCCGAACGAAAAGAAAACCAGCGACCAAAAATGAGGGGGAACCTGCGCCCAGATTTCAGGATCAAACATCGCTCTCATTATTTTTGATAAACATTTTGTTCAAGAGCTCGCCGCATGGTTTCGATCGGAGCCGGTTTTTCCGACCAAAGCTCCAACGCATTCGCGCCTTGATAGAGCAACATGCCAATTCCATTGGCCGTTCGGCAACCTGCCTTTTTTGCGGTGCTCAGCAACGGCGTTTCTACCGGGCGATAAATCATATCGTAAACCGCACGTGCGTCCTTCACGGAAAACTGATTTGCGTCGAGTGGCGACGCATCATCCTTATTCAACCCGAGCGACGTCGCGTTGAGCAGAAGATCGACCGAGTTTTTTGGATAGCCCACCGTGACATTCACTCGCGGATGATCTCGCTGAATCCGGACAGCGATTTCCTCCACCTTCGCTTGGGTGCGATTGACGAGAAATAAATTTTTGACACCTTCTGCGGCCAGCTTCAACGCGGCAACCCGCCCTGCCCCGCCGGCGCCCAGCAACAGAACCGAAGCGCCGCTCAGCTCGACGCCCAAATCTTCCTGCACAGAACGCGTGATCGCATCAGCATCGGTGTTGAAACCGTGCGAGCGAATTTCCCCGTTTGGAGTTCCGCCTTCAGGCGGTCTGTGGCCGGATGGGGAGCCGCCTGAAGGCGGAACCCCGAACTCGTGCAGCGGCTTCCAATTGCCGCTCGCATTGCGCGCCTCAAAACGAATGGTGTTCACTGCGCCCCATGTCTTGGCTGACACATCCAGCACGTCCACCATTCCCACAGCGAGCAGTTTGTGCGGCACGGTAAGATTCAATCCGATGAACTTCATCGCTTTCGCCCCGGCGATGGCAGTGGCGAGATCGTTAGGATGAACTTCGAAGGCAACATAACGCCAATTCAAACCGAGTGCGGCAATGCCGGCGTTCTGCATTGCGGGCGAAGCGGAATGCTTGATGGGATGACCATAGACCGCGCAATATCGCGTGGCGGCATTGATGTCTGTGATAAACGGTTTCGGCACGCGAGGTTTATGACGCACGGAAAATCAAAGTTCAAAGATTAAAATATAATATTACAAAATGGTTTTTGAATAAACGTTGGATTGCAGCGATGCACAAAGGTGTTTTGCGGAAATGCCATTCAACGATTGCATGCTCAATTCCGACAAAAATTTTGTTTTGCGCGCACGACGGCAAGGCTCCAAACCATCCAAAACAAGGAAGCCGGAACAAACCGTTCCGGCTTTCGTGTTGTTTATTTCTAAACTATATCCGCATGAAACGCTATTACCGGCGGTGGCTGTTGCCGTGGCCATTCCAACCCGAACGGCCATGGCTCCAATCCGAACGGCCCGCGTAATAGGGCGGACGCGAATAATAATATCGCTGCGGCACGTAGATTACGGGAGGCGGAAGATAGACCACCCGCGGCGGCTCACAGTAGTGTGGTTCCACAAACACCGGCAGAGGCGCGCAGGCCGGAGCCGGTTGGACGATCACAGGAGCCGGAAACAGGAAACCAATTCCGATGTCCAGATGAACGCCTGCCTGGGATGCAACAGACGTCCCGAGAAGAACTGCTGATAATAGGAATAATTTTTTCATACGAAAAATCAGACGGGACCTGCGTGAAGATATTTCACCCATGAGCAAGTTTTCATAACTTTAATATTGAATAAAGCCCGCCCACCCTCGGTCTATCGCGGCCCTACCGAACGGTAGGTCTTCGGGACGAATCAGGAACCACAAGAAAGCGTTCTGGATATTTTACCGCCTGAAATTAGACTAAAGAACTCATCACCCGCGCCATTTCGATGGCCGTCTGTGCCGCTTCGGTTCCGCGATTGTGAGTTTTGTTAAGGCAACGCGCTTTTGCCTGCTCTTCATTTTCCAGCAGCAAAACCTCGTGGATGATCGGGACCTGAAAATTGATCTGAATCGCTGCCAGAGAATTACTCACGGCTTCTCCGATGTGCTGCGCATGGGTCGTCGCGCCGCGCAAAATTACGCCGAGACAGACGATTCCAGAGAGCTTCGGAGCATGAGATTTTGCCAGCTTCGCCGCGACCACCGGAATTTCAAAAGCGCCGGGCACGCGCACCACTTTCACCGTGGCTTTGGCCATGGCGAATTCTTGTTTAGCCGCTTGCAACATCGCTTCGACGTAACGCGCGTTATACTTTGAAGCGACGATGACAAAGTGTCTGCCCGAGACGTTCCGTCTGGATTTTGGATTGGCGCGAAGCATGTGAATTAAATCAAGTGACCCAATTTTTCACGTTTGGTTTTTAAATAATTAGCGTTGTGCGGATTCGCCTTCACGCGAATCGGAACCTGCTCGGTTATTTCCAATCCATAGCCGTCCAAACCAACCACTTTTTTCGGATTGTTCGTCAGCAAACGAATTGTTTTCAAACCAAGGTCCACCATGATTTGCGCGCCCAAACCGTATTCGCGCAGATCCATTTTGAAGCCGAGTTTTAGATTTGCTTCGACCGTGTCGTATCCATTTTCCTGCAATTTATAAGCGGCAATTTTCGGCCCGAGACCAATGCCCCTTCCTTCCTGGCGCATGTAAACAATCACGCCACGGCCTTCCTTGGCGATCAGCCGCATGGCTTGATGCAATTGCGGGCCGCAATCGCAACGGCGCGAGCCAAACACGTCGCCAGTCAGGCATTCGCTATGAACCCGCACCAAAACGCCTTTCTTTCCGGCAACATCCCCGCGCACCAACGCGATGTGATGCTGGCTATCAAGGTTCGAGCGATACAAATACAAATCGAAATCGCCATAGTCCGTCGGCATTTTTACAACTTCAACTCGCTCCACCAGTTTCTCGCGAGTGCGGCGAAATTTGATCAACTCTTCAATCGTGCAGATCTTCAATCGATGGCGCTTGGCGAATTTGCGCAACTCCGTCAGGCGCGCCATTGAGCCATCGTTATTCATGATTTCGCAAATCACACCCATGCTACGGAAACCGGCGAGCTTCACCAAATCAACTGCCGCCTCGGTGTGGCCGGCGCGTTGCAAAACTCCGCCCGCTTTTGCGCGAAGAGGAAAGACGTGACCGGGCTGAATCAAATCGTTCGGCAACGCGGTTGGGTCAGCCATGACCTTGATTGTTTCAGCACGGTCTCCTGCGCTAATTCCCGTTGAAATATTTTTTGCAGCATCAACACTGACCTGAAAATCTGTTTTAAATGTATCGCGGTTTTGCACGACCATTTGCTCAATGCCGAGTTGCTTCAACCGCTCGGAGGTCGTCGGGACACAAATCAATCCACGGCCAAACTTGGCCATGAAGTTGATCGCCTGGGGGGTGACCATTTCCGCAGCCATAATCAGGTCTCCCTCGTTCTCGCGATCCGCGTCATCGACCACGATCACCATTTTGCCTTTTTGCAAATCGGCAATCACGGACTCAATTGAATCAAAAAGTTTCTTCATTCAGCACGCGCAATCTAGCGAAGGCCCGACCAAGTGCCAGCAACAAAAAACCTCGCCCGGAAAGAGCGAGGTTGAATTGAGTTGGAAAGCTTTTCAGCTTAGTTGGCAAGCGTCTTCTGAGCTTCAGCAGCTTTCGGGCTGAGCAAAGCCTGTTTGGAATTGGATTGGCTGCAAGCACTTTTGCCCGCGCAACAAGCCTTGGCGGCGGCGGTTTTGGAAGGACATTCCATCTTGGCTTTGTCAGCACAAGCGGCTTTGTCTTGGGCGGACTTTTCAGCAGCCACGAGTGGGAGAGCGGCCAACGCGCTCAAGGCGAAACAGACGATTAGTTTTTTCATATGGTTTACTTAAACTGATTTAATTTTTTCTTCAAGAACTTGCTTTGTTAAAATTGGACGCTTCCACAGGTTTATTGTTCAAACTTTTCTTAAGCTGCCTTTTTACGCGACCGACGGAGTTTCGCCACCTCGCCGTACGCCAAGACCACATCCGGGTCACGCTACAACGCTTCGAAGTGTTGCATGGCCGCACCGGTGTTGATGGCCCAAACCTACGCCTTCACTGCAAACCTTGCGCAGTTCGCGGGATAATCGATTCGGCGAAACGCAATCAACGATTCCCGCCGACGCTACTCAAAGCCGTTTCGCGAAAGGGAAATCCGCACTCGAACGTTGACGCGTTGCGGTCTCTCCATAAAATGCGCAAATCCTATGGACAAAACTAAAGTTGTAGAGGCCAAGAACATCACTTCCTTTTCACACGAGACACGCGTGTTCCCGCCTTCGAAAGAATTTTCCAAGCGCGCTCACATCAAATCGATGAAGGAGTATCGCAAGCTCTACAATGAATCGATCAAGTCGCCGGAAAAATTTTGGGGCAAACAGGCGAAGAACGAATTGGTCTGGTTTGCTCCGTGGAAAAAAGTTCTGCAATGGAAAATGCCGCACGCAAAATGGTTCGTCGGCGGGAAATTAAATGTTAGTTACAATTGCCTGGATAAACATCTCAACACTCCAACCGCGAACAAGGCGGCGTTGATCTGGGAAGGCGAACCGGCGTCGCCCGGACGCGTCGGCGAGGAACGGGTTTTTACTTACAAACAGTTACATCGCGAAGTTTGCCTGTTCGCCAATGTGCTGAAACGAAACGGAATCAAAAAAGGAGATCGCATCATCATTTATCTGCCGATGATTCCCGAGGCAGCGATTGCGATGCTTGCCTGCACGCGCATTGGCGCGATTCATTCCGTCGTCTTCGGCGGGTTCAGCGCCCAATCGGTGGCGGATCGTATTTTCGATTGCCAGGCAAAAATGGTGATTACGTCTGACGGCGGTTTTCGGCGTGGGTCGATCGTTCCGCTAAAGAAGAATGTGGACGAAGCGTTGACGATCAAAGATGCGCAAGGCGCGTCGCTCACCACAACTATTGAAAAAGTGATCGTCGTTCGGCGCGCTAATAACGATATTCATATCGAAGAAGGACGCGACGTCTGGTGGCATCGCGAATTGGAATATGTGGACGCCAATTGCCCAGCGGAAAAAATGGATAGTGAAGCGCCACTGTTCATCCTCTATACCAGCGGTTCAACCGGTAAGCCGAAAGGAATTCTGCACACGACCGGCGGCTATTTACTCGGTGCGAAGCTATCGAGCAAATACGTTTTCGATTTGCAAGAAACCGATGTGTATTGGTGCACGGCGGACATTGGTTGGGTGACGGGACACAGCTATGTGGTTTACGGTCCACTGGCCAACGGGGCGACCAGTCTCATGTACGAAGGAGCGCCGAATTTTCCGGAGCCGGACCGCTTCTGGCGGATCATCGAAAAGTATGGGGTGACGATTCTTTACACTGCGCCAACTGCGATTCGTGCCTTCATGAAATGGGGTGTGGAGTGGCCGAAAAAACACAACCTAACCTCGCTGCGCTTGCTGGGTTCTGTTGGCGAACCAATCAATCCCGAGGCTTGGATGTGGTATCACGAAGTCATTGGTGGAAAGCGTTGTCCTATCGTGGATACCTGGTGGCAAACTGAAACGGGCGGGATCATGATCAGTCCCCTGCCCGGCGCAACACCCACCAAACCTGGCACAGCCACTCTCCCATTTTTTGGAATTCTACCCGAGGTGGTGGACGACAAAGGAAATCCTGTTCCAAAAAATTGCGGCGGCAAACTGGTAGTGCGCAAACCTTGGCCAAACATGTTGCGTGGAATCTGGGGCGACCCGAAACGCTATGTCGAAACCTACTGGAGCGAGGTCAAGGGAAGTTACTTTACGGGTGATGGTTGTCGCCAGGACAAGGATGGTTATTTCTGGATCGTAGGGCGCATCGACGACGTGTTGAACGTGGCGGGCCATCGGATTGGCACCGCCGAGGTCGAGAGCGCATTGGTGAGCAACCCGAAAGTTGCCGAAGCGGCTGCGGTCGGTCGCCCTGATGAATTAAAAGGCCAGGCCCTCGTCGTCTTTGTCACCTTGAAAACAGGTGTGCAGGCGTCGCAATCCCTGCGCGAAGAACTGCGCAATCACGTCGGCAAAGAGATTGGCGCGGTCGCCAAGCCTGATGAGATTCGTTTCGCGGAAATGTTGCCCAAGACACGCTCAGGAAAAATCATGCGGCGACTGCTGAAGCAAATCGCCTCGGGCATCGAAATCAAAGGCGACACGACAACACTGGAAGATTTGAGTGTCCTGACGAAATTGAGCAGCAGTGAGGAATAGGCATGAACACAAATGCGTATGCAGGAATTTTCTCCAACCTTACCCGATCGGCAATCGTCCTGTTGAGTGTGGGACTTCCGATAGTAATGGTGAGCGCTGAAACGATTACTCCTACCAAGCCGGATGCGGCACGTGTTGCTCACATCAAGGAGTTGCTCCGGGATGTTCCTTTCATTGATGGGCATAACGATCTTCCCTGGCAGTATCGCAAGCTCGGCAACGACATGTCCGCGATTGATCTGACAAAGGATACGAGCGGGCTAAAGTTGGTCACCGATTTCCCGAGGTTAAAAAAAGGTTGTGTCGGCGGTCAATTTTGGTCGGTTTACATTCCACCGACAATGCTGGGATCAGTCGCGGTTCGCGCCGTGCTAGAACAAATTGATGTGGTTCACCAAATGGTGGCGCGGTATCCAGAGAATCTGGAACTAGCCCTGACTGCGGATGACATCGAACGCATTCATCGCAATGGAAAGGTAGCCTCGCTCGTTGGAATGGAAGGAGGACATTCGATTGACAATTCCTTGGCGATGCTGCGGATGACTTATGCATTGGGTGCTCGTTACATGACTTTGACCCATACCAAGTCGTTGGACTGGGCCGATGCTGCGGGCGATCAACCAAAGGTCCAAGGTTTAAGTAAGTTCGGCGAAAACGTCGTGCATGAAATGAATCGGCTCGGGATGTTGGTGGATGTTTCCCACGTGTCAGACGAGACTATGGCAGCCACCATCAAGGTAAGCAAAGCGCCCGTCATTTGCTCTCATTCCTCCGCCCGCGCCCTTTGCGATGTCCCCCGCAATGTTCCGGATAGCCTGTTAAAAGAGATCGCTGCCAGTGGCGGAATAGTCATGGTGAACTTCGTTCCCGGCTTTCTCACTGAAAAGGGGAGACGTCATGAGGCGGACCAACAGGCGGAAGAAGATCGTCTGGAGAAACTTTATGGGAAAGACGAAAAGAAAAACCAACCTTTGGTCGAGGAATGGAAGAAGGCGCATCCAGCACCGCAGCCGACCTTGGATGATGTTGCCGATCATATGGATCATATTCGCAAAGTAGCCGGCGTGGATTGTCTCGGCGTCGGTGGGGATTACGAGGGCTTTGGTCATCCCCCAATCGGACTCGAAGATGTTTCGTGCTATCCAGCATTGCTGGCTGAGTTGTCCCGTCGCGGATACAGCGATGATGAAATCAAGAAAGTCGCCGGGCTAAATCTTCTGCGAGTTTTTCGTGCTGTGGAAATAGTTTCCGCAGAACTAAAGACGAAGAAATCCAACTGAAAGGTTGGGACGCTCTTCCTGATTAAGGAGCAAGCTTCAAGACTAGGAAATCGCTTCCGCCGGTTGCGGTCTGTTCTCCACCGCCAAAATCAATCGAACCGGAGAACGATCCTGCGACTAAGACGTTATCATTCGCATCATGGGAAATTCCGCAACTATTGTTAGAACCCAGCGAGCCAAAGTTTTTAGACCAGAGTTGGGCTCCTTCGGAGGAAAATTTTGTAACGGAGTTGTCTGAGCAAACTGCCACATTTCCCTTACTGTCAACCGCCACGGAAGCGGAAGCCGCATCCACCTGTTTCGACCAGAGGTGTGAACCGGACTGAGCGTTCGCCGCGCCACTAAATTTTGCGACGAAGGAAGAACTACTTTCGGTTGTAGCGGTGAAACTTGCACCACCAATATTAATGCCGCCTTCAAAGGAGGCAGTGACAAAAATATTTCCCTCGCCATCCACTGCAACTCCGCTGCCGTAATCGTTCTGCGAACCACCAAGTTGTTTAGACCACAACGGCGCACCGGATTTGGAAAACATTGCGACAAAAGCGTCCGAACCTTCACTTGCGAACAGGTTCCCACCAAAACCCACTTCTCCGTTGAAGCTACCGCTAATCGCCAGGTTGCCTTGCAAATCAATGGCAACGGATGTTGCTTCATCATCGGCTGTGCTTCCGAACCGTTGCGACCAGATATGATGGCCATCAGCCTTGGAAAGGGTCGCGATAAAAATATCTTTCGCACCGGCACTCGTTAGTTTGCTCCCAGTCGTTTCACCAAAATTGATTGAACTTGTGAATGAACCAGTCAGCACAACGTTTTCGGCATTGAGAGCAATCGAAGTTACAGAGTCGTCTCCTTCGCCACCGAAAGACTTAGCCCAAACTTGAACGCCGTCCGCTTTGTATTTGCTGACAAAGCCGTCAGAGTCCCCAGATGTGCTCAGCAGGACTGAATCAAAATTAACCGCGCCGGAGAAACTGCCCGCGAGAAATATATCTCCAGCCTCATCCACGGCAATCGAGTTAGCCCGCCCTATTCCACTCAGCCATTTCGACCAGAGCGGTTTTCCAACAGCAGAAATTTTTTCGAGATAGATGGAACCATTGATACTCCCGGCGGCAAGGACAGATCCAGCTTCGTCAACTACGACGGCGCGTGCGGAATCATCGTTCGTGCTTCCAAGCGTTGAAGACCAAATATACGAGCCAGAAGCCGAAACATATTTCATCGGTGCCGCAACGCCTGTTCCCGCTTGATATATGGTAAGGGTATCCTGGAGGTTAGTATTCGCGTCAAAAAATTTGATGCTGCCGGAGCGACTGACACTGTTTGTATTGGGTCCGACAATGTAGTTGATCAGGTCACTACCACTACCGCTCGAAGGATTGATCCCGCTGATCCAGCTCACATCCGCCTGAGCCACCCAGGTTGAGTTCGCCTCCAGAGCAACGTTACTGCTTCCGCCAATCGCCGGGAAGGTGCTCAAGGTAGGCGAAACCCAGAAAACTGGTGTGTCACCACTCTGGACGATTCGCAACGTTTGTTGAACGACCCCGCTGCCATCAAGGATTCGGAGGTAACCACTGCGTCCGTCCATCGCCGTGTTTGAATCAACAGTATACGAGATAGTCGCGTTCGTGTTTCCGCTGGATGGAATTATGGCATTGATCCAGGACACATCGCTGACCGCCGTCCAGTTACACCGGGCCGCGAGGTTGACCGTGACGCGACCTCCGCTTGAAGGGAATAGCAGGTAACTGGAGCTGAGAGTGTAGTTTCCGGGCATGCCCGCTTGCGTCACAAGGACGGTCTGTTTCACCATCGAGTTAGGGTCAAGAATTTTGACCAAGCCACTCCGTGAACCACAATTATTATTTACGGCGATTGTATAGTTGATGGTCGCATTACCGGATCCACTGACCGGAGCGAGACCAGAAATCCAGCCGACATCGGTTTGCACGATCCAACCGGCAGAGGCGGTCAGTTGCACGTTGCTGCTCCCACCTGAGGATGTGAAACTCGCATTGGTTGAACTCAGGAAATATCCTGCCGCGCCGCCTTGAGTAATGGTCAAGACCTGCTGCACGGTGGAATCGGCGCTCAAAATTTTGATTGATCCCATTCGTGAAATGGAATTCGTATTGGCCATAATCGAGAAACCGATAAAGGCATTACCATTTCCACTTACTGGAGAAATAGCCGTGATCCAACCAACGTCGGTTTGCACAGTCCACGGGGCGGTAGCCGTCAATTGCACGCTGGTGTTTGTGGCGTTCGGGCCGAAGATCGCATTGGTGTAGCTAAGTGAGTGGCTAATCGGAGCAGCCGCTTCGGAGATGATCAACGTTTGTTGGACCGTGGAGTTTGCATCCAAGACTTTGATCGAGCCACCTCGAATTACGTGATTCGGATTAGGCTGAACCGTGTAGCTGATGTTCGCGCTCGATATACCATTCAAAGGCGAGACACTCGTGATCCAGCTCACATCCGCTTGCAAACTCCATCCTGCCAAGGCGGTTAGAAATACATTGCTCGTTCCACCGGTATAAGAGAAAAAGGCATTCGAAGAACTCAATAAATGACTTGGAGGAGCGCCATCCTGAGTCACCGTGAACGTCTGTTGCACCGCCGAGTTCTGATCGAGGACTTTGATCGAACCGGTTCTTGGCGAGCTAGACGAATTGGAAGCAACCGCATAACCGATCGTCGCGTTTCCATTCCCATTTAGTAGCGGGATACCGGTAATCCAGCTTACATCTTTTTGGATGGTCCATGAGCAATTCGCGCTGAGAAACACACTGCTGGTACCGCCGTTCGGATTAAAATTGCCGCTGGCAGACGAGAGCGAATAACTACCAACCGCTCCAGCCTGAGTCACGGTCACAGCCTGGGTCTTCACAAAGAAAACTCCGACACGATTCGCGCATTCGGTGTTTGGAGCCACAGAATATGTTAAAATGGAGTTACTTGAGCCACGGTTTGCAGTCACCACAACAGTGATCCACGGGGTTACGTTTGAAACACCCCAGTCACTATTCTCCGCAACCACGTTCACCAAACCGTTGGCCGCCCCCACGGAGGAAACGGAAATAAGCGTCGGACTCACGGAGAATTGAGGTGCGGCGACAGTTGCCGGAAGAAGGGAACGAAGCGGGGTGTTAATCGCCTTCTTGGACTTCATAGACCTGAGCGCTCCGTGACTGGAAGGAACTCCCACCAAGATGAAAGCGACAATGGATAAAAATGAAAGCAAACGAATCACGGTTGTAGCTCGAACCCCTTTTGCTCCGAAAAGCAATTTAGAATCTGGCCGCATTTTTGAAAGGGATGTTGCTTGGTTTACTTGGACCACAAATCCTCTTTTGCATTTGTTGTGCCACGTAGATGGAATGCTACCTGTCGAACTCTGGATGCCTTTGAACAAATAGAAAAAGCCAAATTAAGGCCAAGTTTTAAGCATCACGTGGTTTCTGGTAACTCCCGAATCCAAAGGAGTCGCTAAGAAAAGTGTTCGATTCCTGTTCAGTCAAAATAAAATCAGGACACTCGAAAGGGAATTAAGACGAAAGATGAAATCAGGTTCGCAAAATAGATTTTTTTGGTCAAAAATATCTAACCAGATTGGGCAAGAGATGAGTATTGAAAAGAACAGACTTCTCGACTATTCTTTTCGTGTGCCCAGCCTGAATATCCAACATCGTCCTTTCGGAAGATCGCGCTCTGGCGTGAATTTCCATCGCGGATTCAGTTTGGTGGAACTGCTTGTTGTTCTTGCAATTGTAGCAATTTTGGCTGCCCTGATTCTTCCTGCCTTGTCCCGCGCCAAGGAACGAGGCCGACGCGCCGTTTGTCTGAATAATCTCTCTCAAGTTCTGAAGTCCTGCACGATGTATGCGATGGACAACCAAGATAAGTTTTTTTCCGCAGGAGCCGGTGCGGTGCAAATTGCGCTCGATCCCATGCAGGAAAAAACGGCGATTGCTGCAGGGTTGCAAAGCAAAATATGGACGTGTCCCAATCGGCCCAAATTTCCAATTTACGATCCTCAAAATGAAGGCCAATGGATCATCGGCTATCAATATTTTGGCGGCATTGCGGACTGGAATACTCCCAAAGGTCGCTTCCCATCTCGCAGCCCGGTTAGGCTCGCGAACTCCAATCCCTACTGGGTTTTAGCAGCGGATGCGACGATCAAAATCGACGGGGTTTGGGGCGGTGGTTCGGACGTGGCGTTCAGCGACATGCCAGCGCATCCCGATCAGAAAAACGAACCGATTGGCGGCAACCAGGTTCACATCGATGGTTCCGCGCGATGGGTCACTTTCGAAAATATGTTCTTCATTCATAGCTGGAACCAGAATTCAAAGAATTGGGCGGAGGGTAATCGACAGGCGTTCTTCTACCAGGAAGATCTTGGCGAATATGGAAAAAATGGACCGATCAAGGCGAAGAAATAATTTCGTTCACCTTCATTCCCCGTCATTGCCGCAATCTTCTTCCTGTCGTAATTTTCCGCTCATGAAATATCGCCGATTTGGCCGAACAGAACTCGCAATGCCGGTGATCTCCTGCGGCGGCATGCGTTATCAGCACAAATGGCAGGACGTCGCACCAGCAGAAATTCCCGCAGACAACCAAAAAAATCTCGAAGCAACCATCCTTCGTGCGGTCGAGCTTGGAATCAACCACATCGAAACGGCCCGCGGCTATGGCACTTCCGAAATGCAACTCGGCAATATCCTGCCTCGCCTGCCTCGTGAAAAATTAATTGTGCAAACGAAAGTCGGTCCACACGCCGACCCGGAGGAGTTTCTGAAAACATTCGAGCGCTCGATGGCTTATTTAAAATTGGATCACGTTGATCTTCTCTCGTTGCACGGAATCAATAATCGCCAACTGCTCGATTGGTCGATGCGCAAAAACGGCTGCCTCGAAGCCGCGCGTAAATTGCAGAAGCAAGGCCGTATCCGCTTCCTCGGCTTTACTACCCACGCCACTCCCGATCTCATTCTGGAAGCAATCAACAGCGGCGAATTCGATTACGTGAATCTTCATTGGTATTTCGTGAATCATCTCAATTGGTCGGCAGTGGAAGCCGCGCGCAAGTTGGACATGGGAGTGTTTATCATCAGCCCCAATGACAAAGGTGGAAAACTTTATGCGCCGCCGCCAAAGATGGTGGAGCTTTGCGCGCCGCTTTCACCCATGCAGTTCAACGACCTTTACTGCCTCGCCCGCCCGGAAGTTCACACCTTGAGTTGTGGCGCAGCGAAACCGAGCGATTTTGACGAACACATTGCCGCGCTAAAATTCTACGACCAAGCACGCGAGATAACCGCTCCGATCGAAGCAAGGTTGCGTGACGAGGTGGAGCGCACCTTGGGCGCTGACTGGTGTGACCGCTGGTCCGACGGCTTGCCTCATTACGTCGATGTGCCGGGAGAAATCAACGTTTCGGAAATCTTGCGTCTGTGGACTTACGCAAAATCACTCGATCTCGTCGCGTGGGGAAAAATGCGATACAATCTGCTTGGCCAAGGCGAGCATTGGTTTCCGGGCACGAACGCGGCGAGCTTTGACGAAACGAAATTACGCGCAGCCATTGCCAAAAGTCCGTTCGCTGACAAGATTCCCCAACTGCTTCGCGAAATTCACGAGATGCTTTTTGAAGCCCCGAAAAAGCGTTTAAGCCAAAGTTGATTTGGTTTTTGACCAAACGATTTCAAAACGACGTAGCTGCAATTTTTGAAAACACAGGGCATAGTCGATCAACAACTGAGACCATTTCTACTGCATGAATGAAAAAATTTTAAAACTGCTCGCCCGCAGTGACTACGGCCCATCCAATGTTCCTGAGCTATTAAAGCGTTTAGGCTTCGCTCCCAATCGACAGCAGGAATTGCAAGGAGCGTTGCGCCAACTCGAAAAAAATGGGGAGATCATTCGCACCAAGGGCAATCGCTACATCATCGCGCGCGAAGCAGATTTGATTCCCGGCGTTCTTAAAATAAATCGACAGGGAAAAGGTTTCCTACAACCCGATGAAACCGGTTTGCAGGAAATCGTTGTTCCAGAAAGTTCGACCTCGACCGCGTTGCACGGAGACCGCGTGCTCGTTCGTCGCGACGTCAAACCGCAAGGGCTTCGTCACGGGTCGCCCGACGACCTCACTGGAACCGTCGTGCGCATTCTCGAACGCAAGCGCGCGCAAATCGTCGGCACGTTGCAACGGGGCAAACAGTTCCTTTACGTCATTCCGGACGACCCGCGCATCCCGCATGACATTTACGTTCCTCCCGCCTCCGATGTTGGCCGACCTGCTCAAATCGGTGACAAAGTCGTGGTGGAATTGTTGAATTGGGAATCGCGGAATAGTAATCCAGAGGGCGAAATCATTGAAGTGCTTGGCGCGCCGGATGAAGAGGGGGTGGACATGCTCTCCGTTCTCCGCCACTACGACCTTCCACTGCATTTTCCGAAAAACGTTTTGCACGAGGCGAAGCTGATCGCCAAAAGCCGACCGACGAACATACCCGCCGCCGAGGAATTGGTGGGTCGCGTGGATTGTCGCGAGCACAGCGTGGTCACAATCGATCCCGACGACGCGAAAGATTTTGACGACGCGATCTGCCTCGAACGCATTTCAAACGATCATTGGAAATTGTGGGTACACATCGCCGACGTTTCGCATTACGTGCCAACGGGCAGCGCACTCGACGACGAGGCGCGCAAACGCGGCAACTCCACTTACCTCGTTGATCGCGTAATCCCGATGTTGCCGGAGGCGCTGAGCAACGAACTCTGTTCACTCAAACCAGGTGTGGATCGTCTGACCAAATGCGTGGAATTTCTTCTTTCCAACAACGGCGCCGTGCTGGACGCAAAATTTTATTCCTCGGTGATTCATTCCAAACGCCGGTTCAGTTACAAGGAAGCGTTCGCGATCCTCCAGCAACCACCTACGAATGCGGTGGAAACCATGTTGCACCAAGCCAACGAACTTGCTCAGTCCATTCGCCGCGCTCGATTCAAGGTGGGTTCGCTTGATCTTGATTTTCCCGAAACCAAAATTCGTCTCGATGCGCATGGAAAAGTTCTGTTGATCGAAAAAGTGGAGAACGACATCTCACACCAACTCATCGAAGAATACATGCTGCTGGCCAACGAAGCGGTCGCCACTCAACTCATCAAGCTTCGTCGCGCCGCAGTGCATCGCATTCACGAATCGCCCAAGGAACGGCGCTTGCAGGAATATCGCGAAGATGTTTTGAGCCACAACATTCCCTGCGGAAATCTGGGTCATCGCAGCGAAATTCAAAAACTTTTCCAGCGCCTCAACGCCTTGCCGATCGGTCCCGCTCTGAAAATTGGTTTTCTCAAATCGTTAATGCGCGCGCGTTACGCCGTCGAACCTTTGGGCCACTACGGATTGAGCAAGGCCAAATACACGCACTTCACGTCGCCCATTCGCCGTTACGCGGACTTGATCGTCCATCGCGTTTTGTTTGGGAACAGCCTCGGCACAAAACATTCGCTCAAACAAACGGCCGATCACATTTCGGAAACCGAACGTAATTCCGCCGACGCTGAACGCGACAGCAAAGAGGTCAAGCTCTACGCATTTCTCAAATCGCAACTCACGACCGGCCAACTGCAAACCTATCCTGGATTGGTCACCGACGTGCGCAACTTCGGGTTCTTCGTCGATGTGCCGAGTTTGGGCATGAGCGGATTGGTTCACCTCTCCTCGTTGCAAGATGATTTTTTTGTTCTTGAACCAACCCGCAACCATCTGATCGGACGACGCACCCGTCGCGTCATCAAGCTGGGCGACAAACTCGCGGTCCAGGTTTACAAAGTGGACTCGTTCAAGAAGCAGGTGGATTTTCAATTGGTAAAAACAATCATTCCCAAACCTGCGCCTACGTTCGGCCAATCGCGTTTCAGCAAGGAACGACGACCCGCTTCTCGTAGTTCGGGGGCGCGGCGACGACGACGTTAAACGAGTTGCTTGTTCGAATTTTTTTTCCCGCTATGATGGAATAGTGAACAATTCTTTTGCTCAATGCTTTTTGCGACCAATTGTTGTTCTCATTTTGCTCCTCGGTTGGAGTTTTGCAGGGCACGCTGAGCAGAAAACCATTCACCTCAGAAATAGAACCGTTGTTACGCAGTCGCCGGGAAAATCTGCTGCGGCACAAAAAAACGACGCGGCTCTTTCGGGATTATTTCTCGTTCAATTCATTGGGCCAGTGCAATCAGGATGGCGCGCGGATTTGCAGAAAGGCGGGGTTCATCTGCTGCGTTTTGTTCCGGAAGATGCGTTCGTGGCGCGCTTCAAAAATGTTCGTCCCAGTGAACTCAACGACCAACCGTTCATCCAATCTTTCGAACCATACCGTCCTGAATACAAAGTCCATTCCTCGCTTCGCCCCAATGTCGCCCATGGCCAGGTTCCGGATTCTCAACGCGTCAGCATTTTACTCTCGCCCGACGCCACACCGCACGAACTGGCGCAATCGCGGCGGATGTTGCGCAAGTTGGAAAAAGAAAGCGCGCTGCGTTTCGGAAATATTCTCCAAGGCTCGGTCATGCCTGTTCAATTGGACGCACTCGCGCAATCGCCGACCGTGCTTTGGATCGAACCCGCGCCGAAGATCAAATTGTTCGACGAAATCGCCTCGAAAATTACTGCTGGCGACGATGGAGAAACCGGCACTCCAACATTGTCGCAGCAATTGGGATTCGATGGCACAGGAGTCAAAGTTGCGGTGGCGGACAGTGGTTTGCAAGAGGGCGACACCGCCACGATGCATCCCGATCTCGCTGGGCGCGTGGATGCATTTTTTCACTACGGTGCGCTGACTGATGCTGCGGATGAACACAGCCACGGAACGCACGTGACCGGAATCATTGCGGGCAACGCCGCCACGGGTGAAGCGGACGATAACGGTGATCGTTACGGACTCGGCGTCGCGCCGGGCGCGCACATCATTGCGCAACGAATTTTCGACGGCGCGGGCGGCTACGAAGCGCCGCCCACGTTTGAGACGTTGACGCACGATGCCGTTCGCGCTGGCGCAGTGATTGGCTCGAATAGTTGGGGCGACGATACGCAAGGTCGTTATGATTTGAGCGCGGCGGAATTCGACGAACTGGTTCGCGATGCAGATTCCGCCACCGTTAGTGATCAACCATATATTTTGGAATTTTCGGCAGGCAATGCCGGTCCGGGAGAACGAACCATTGGCAGTCCAGCAGTGGCTAAGAATGTCATTGCGAGTGGTGCGGTGGAAAACAATCGGTTCGATTTATACATCTACGACAGCGGTCAGGAAACGATGGCCGACTTCTCCAGCCGCGGGCCGTGTGAAGATGGACGCATTAAGCCGGATGTCGTTGCGCCGGGGACCTGGATTGCGTCGCTCCGTTCCTCACTGGCCAACGACGAGAATGCGTGGGCGCCCATTTCCGACAACTATTTATATCAGGGCGGAACATCCCAATCCGGTCCGCACGTCTCCGGCGCGGCGGCGGTGTTGGTTCAATATTATCGCCAGACGGTGACAAACAAAGTTCCGTCCCCTGCCCTCGTCAAAGCTGCGTTGATCAATTCGGCGGTCGATATCGATGACGGTCTCACTACCGGGCCGATTCCAAACAACGACGAAGGTTGGGGGCGGGTTGATCTAAGCGAAATGATTGGGTCATCGCGCAGTTATCAATTTGTGGATCAAACGATTTCGCTGACCAACAACGGAATTTTTGAGAAGCGGGTGGTCGTGGGGAGTTCCGCTGAGCCGTTGAAAATCACTTTGGCTTACACCGATGTCCCCGGGTTTCCAGCCGCCATTCCTGCGCTCGTCAACGACCTCGACCTCGAAGTCATCGGGCCAGACGGAAATATCTATCGCGGAAACCAATTCGAAAACGGCGAATCAGTTCCGAACGCGCCGTCCTTTGACAACGTCAACAACGTCGAGGGTATTCATCTCCTGGAACCGGTTCCGGGCGAGTACGTCATTCGCATTCACGCCAGGAATGTGGTGGAAGATGCCAGGCGCGACACCGCCGCAATCGACCAGGATTTCGCGCTTGTGGTTTCCGCCAATATTCCGCCGCCCGGCGTCGGCTTTTTGTTCTTCGACAAAAAATCCTACCGTTTTCCGGCGAATATAAATCTCAAGCTGATTGATTTTAATCTGGCCGGGCAACCATCCGTCAACGTGTTGATCAAAAGCACAACCGAAACTAATGGAGAAATTCTGCTGCTGAACGCATTCGGCTCCAGCGGCTCGTTCACTGGGATGATTGCAACGGCGACCAATTTAGTGAGCACTGATGGAAAGATTCAGGTTTCGCACAACGACATCATCGAAGCGATCTATCAGGACGCCTCGCCTGCAGGAACACGTAGCGCCATCGCGCGCGCTGATCTCTTTCCACCGATTATCACCAATGTTTCCGTCACGAATCGTTTTGGGCGCATGATCATTTCCTGGCAAACGGATGAACCGGCCAATGCCATCGTTCGCTTCGGAACCAACTCCATCCTTTCGCGTGCTACAACCAATAGCAGTTTCGAACTATTGCACTCAGTGGCGCTCGAAAATTTGATCTCGGGAACGAATTATCAATTCATCGTCATCTCATCCGATGAAGCCGGAAATATTTCGACAAATAATAATGGCGGCGCGCTTTTCAATTTTATTGCCGTTCCACCCGCAGTCATTCTGCTGGTGGATTCTTATACCGATCCGGTTTTCTCCATTCCGCCCATCTCGGGATACACCGACGCGCTGAATCAAGTGGGCTTGTCTTACAACTTCTGGAACGTTGCCGCCGTTGGCCACCCGCCCACCTACAACGATCTAAAACCTTTCGGCGTCGTCATCTGGCGCGCGCCGGAATTGTTTGGCGTTCTTTCCTCCCCGGAACGCGCCGCCATCACCAACTACCTCAACGGTGGTGGTTCATTTTTACTCGCCTCGATGGAAGCGTTGACCCGCTTGGATGAAGCTGGTGGCGGCAATTTTCGAAGCAATGTTTTGAACGTTGCGAGTTACACCGAAGACGTCGGCGTATCTTCAATCATTGGAACAGCCCATGAACCCATCACAAGTGGAATCGACCTGGAGTTGGATTACTCAGTTTATGAGACTGCGTTCCAGGGTTTAGTCGAATCGGACATATCAGACACAATCGTCGCCACTGCGAACGCAACGCCGATCTTGTTAGATTCTTTCCCAGGCAAAGCAGTCGGATTGCGTTACCCTCGCGTGGGACAGGATGGCAATGGCCGGGTCATATTTCTTTCGTTCCCGCTTGATGCCATTCCCATGACCGGCTCCGATCCGAACAACCGCGTCAACCTTTTGCGCAATTTTCTTAACTTCCTTGCGCCCGGCGTGGATGGACTCGGCAACATTGCTCTGAGCAGTTCGGCCTTCACGATTCCATCATTGGTCACAGTCGAAGTCGCTGACTCTGACCTCAAGGGAACCGCGCAGACAACCGTCAAATTTTTTAGCAACACGGCAACGAACGGACAAAACATTACGTTGAATGAAACCACCCGTCCCGGACTTTTTCGCGGCTCTATCACCTTGGTTTCGCACACCAATATTTTTCAATCCGGCGAACTTCGCGCCAAGAATGGCGACTCGATTTGGGCAGAATATATCGACGCATCCGCCAATAGCATTGCGCGCGCGACTGCGGACATCGACACCGTTCCGATCTTGATTACCAACGTCACACGCACCGTTGCATACGAAGAGGCGCTCGTTAAATGGACCACCTCAAAATTCACAGATGCCCTGGTGCAATTCGGCGAATCCAAATTTCTCGGGCGCACCGCCTACACTTCCAGCCTTGCGACAAACCACGAAGTGACGCTTACAGGATTACAACCCAACCACATTTATTTTTTCCAAGTCACGAGCCGGGATGCCGCCGGGAACGTCGTAACCGACAATAACCACGGAGATTATTACACGTTCAATACTTTGGCTCCATTGACCGCGCCATGGTCTGACGATATGGAACACAGTTTCACGAACTGGCTGGTGGTTGATGAGTCTTTTGATGGGGAGCCAAGTGAAACTTCCTGGCAACTCGGTGTTCCCAAAAACGGATTGGAAACCGCAGCCCATTCTCCAACCAATGCCTGGGGGAGTAACCTGAATGGGAAAGCGATCGATACCGCCTATACCATGTTGGTGAGTCCGGCCATCTCCCTGCCAAGCGGAAGCCCAGCGACTCTCCGCTTCTGGCACAGCTATGATTTCCCCGATCCCGATGTGATTGAAGTCGGCTTGGTTTTAGTCTCAACCAACAACGGGGCTTCATGGATAGAAACGCCCCTCGCTCAGTATGAAGACAGTTCGTTCGGCTGGCAGGAAGCTACCCATAACCTCACACCTTATGCTGGACGCGTGATCCGGCTTGGCTTTTTGCACGCGCTATTCACTTTGCTAAACCAAGGTCATCCGGGTTGGCTGATCGACGATATTTCGGTAACGGCCACCAGCGCGTCGCAATTTGAATTCAGGTCGGTCAATTTCACGAACAACCAGACTGTGTTGAGGCTCATCGCTCCTTCCGGAACTCCCTACATCATTGAAGCCTCCACTAACTTCGTGAATTGGACTCCGCTCCAGACCAACATTGGCACGAGCGCCGAAATCACTTTCACCGACACGCAATCCGCGAATTTCAAAATGCGCTTCTATCGGCTGAAGACCGTCACCAGCGCGTCGCAATTTGAATTCAGGTCGGTCAATTTCACGAATAGCCAGGCTGTGTTGAAGCTCGTCGCTCCTTCTGGAACTCCCTACATCATCGAAGGATCCAGCAACCTGGTGAATTGGACTCCGCTCCAGACCAACACCGGCACCAGCGCCGAAACCACTTTCACCGACACGCAATCCGTCAATTTCAAAACGCGTTTCTATCGTTTAAAGAGGTAGCTTGCAGGAAAGTTACGCAAACGCGCAAAGAAGCTATTGAGACTCGTATAATAAAGTTACACAAACTGACTGGCGATGGAGCGCGGCGTTCACGCCGCTTGTATCTTTCTAATTGTCCTCGCTGGCTGAAAGGCCAGACTGGAGTCACCGTTCCGGTTGCAACCGGAACGGTGACGGTGCG
>JAYVSV010000152.1:0-8852 GCA_043775015.1 Verrucomicrobiota bacterium | reverse complement strand
GGCGGAAAAGTGATGTTTACCGATCTGCCGGAAGAGGTGCGGCAGACATTCGGTTACGATCCCGCAGCGGCGGCGAAAGTGATCGCCGCAAAATCGCTGGCACAGAGACGTTACGCGCAAGCCGCAGCGCAGGTCGCACAACAACAATTCTCTGCGGCTGAACATCAGAAGCGCGCGAACCAGTTTTTTGAAGGGCGGATTCACGTCGAAGGCGTCGTGTTTCAAAAGTTTGAAAGTCAAATCACGGTTGAAGACCAACTCGGCAAGCCGGGACAGGGCGGCCCGCTGCTTTTCATGGATGTCCGCGACATTGATCCCTCTTCCTATGATCAAGGACAGCCCGTTCGTTTTTACGCCTACGATTTAAAACAAACCGTGATCACGAACACCTCTGGATTTATCCGGCAGCGGCCTTCCGTGACCCTGAAAATCCCCGCCGAATTCAAGAACGATCCCCGCACCAAAGAAATTCCAAAGCCACGTTATTGATTTGCAAATGACCTCCGAATTACCCATGTGGTTTAATATTCTCTTCGGCACGCTCGGCGTGGTGATGGGGTACATTCTGATTGGGTGGACGGTAAGAAAATAATTTTTTTTAAACACACTTTAAAAATAATTGAAATAACTGTTGACTAATATGATTAAAAGTCATACTGTCTATCCATCGAAGCCAATGTGGCTGAGAAAAAAAAAGACCAGATCGAGGTCTATAAATCACGTAACTAAAAAAATGAATCAGTTCAAAACATCCTCCGAGTTAAACATCCCTCTTCGAGCCGGTTTGATCGTTCGTCTCGAAAAACCAATTTGGGAAAAACAATCCCGCTCGGTCCGCTACGGTCGCCGCAGCTTTCGCCGCTCTAGCTATACCGAGGTCGGCACCGAGACGGTCATCGGCTACATCACGAGGGATTCTTATGGGACCGGCCACGATCGTTGGGACGGAAGTTTCGCGGCGGGACAACACACCTTCACCGTCTGCGATGCTGCGGGGGTCAAACACCTGATCAAGGGCCGTCACGCCTATGGCCGCATGAACGTGCTCGTCCGCGCGGACGGACTGATCTCCTTCAAGGGAAGCTGGGTGAGTCCATCGGAATGCCAGGTCAACGGCGGGGGAAAATTTTCCGCCGCAAAATTCCCCGGCGTCGTCCGGCTGGTCGGAGAAATCGAACACGCCTTGACCGTCGAGGCTAATCGGCGGAGCGGCGCGCGCAAAGCCGCCGCCACCCGTAAATTGAAGGTGGCAAAATTGCAATGCGCTAAAGAGATTTCGTCGATGCTCGCCGCGCCGAAGGTTTTGTTGCTCGCGCAATTTTCGCAAAGCACGATTTGCGAAAAAAGAAATGCGTCACAAAAAAGAGAGGGTTTAATTAAAAGTTTTTACGAATTGATTGATCTGGGATCGCGCAATCAGGTCTTTAAATTTCTGGGAAAAAAATATTCTGGTTATGCGCCGGAAATGTGGAATTCACAAGAGCGCGCCGCCCTGGAAACTTTACGCATCAAATAAATGAGCTTCCCAAAATATCTCGTCGAGCTTGACCACGCCGATTACCCGGACGGTTTTCCGGACCAGCCGCTTTGGGTTTGTCGGACCCGCGATCCTTTTTGTCTCGGGCAGATTCTTTTGACCGAGAAAAATTTCGGGCTAAATTTTTGGCCCGCCATCGTCGAGGGGAATCGGAAATCCCTCGCGAGCAAACTGACCCGTGCGTGGTGTCGCGAATTCGATGTTTATCCCGGCGATTTGCCGTCGCCTGAAATTTTCCGGGAAATCGTCGATCCTCCCGAATTCATCAACATGATCCGGCCCGGCAGCGAGGCGGAATTCATTTTGGATCCGCACGCGCCGAGATTGTGGCGCGTGTGGATCAACCGGAATCAGGACACGACTGGAGCGACGTGGGTACCGGGTTTTGGCAGCGAGCCGGAATTTCCCCGCGACACCCGGCGCGTTTCGAAATTTTTGCAAAAGGCGGATTGAAATTTCGCGGAAAAATTACTATGGACTCCAAAAAATACAAAGCTGAACGGATTTTGCGCGGCACTCAAACGCAGGTCGCCGAACTTCTCGGCGTTAAGCAAGAGACGATTTCTCGCCGAGAGAATGGCGGCGAGATCACCCGCGAGGCTTGGCTGGCGCTGACGTCGCTGCCGAAGTCTCGTCGCTTGCTGAAAGAGGCTCGTCAGTAGCCTCGCCCCACCAGCGGTAAATTTTCCCATGACGTTTCTCCTTTACCCAGGCGAGGTTCTGGTCTAAAACCTCAAAGCTTCCCGGTGACTCCGGGAAGCTCCCACCAAAAAATAAGCCAGCCGAAAAGACGTTTCTACCGACGTTCGGATTTCAGCGTTTTAAGAGTGTGTTTTGCTTTCGTCGTCATGAACGAACTCAAACCACTCCTCGATTTACTCACCGGCAAATTGCCCTGGCTCCCGACGCTTATCATCTGGATCGGCGCGCTCAAAGTCGCTTTTTATCTCATCGGCAACACGATCACAAAATGGGCCGCGTCCAAAATCTCGGACATCGTGGAGAGCAGCGATGTCGAGGACGATCACTTTCTGGAACGCTTTTTATCGAGCCGCTTTTACATCGCGCTCCGGTTTGTTTTGCTGCTCTTCAGTCTGCCTCTGCCGAGTCGAGCCGATTACGAAGCTGCGTATTTGCGCAAGATCGGACAAGCGCCAAACGGGAACCGCCTGGCTCTGCTGCTACTGCTGGTCCCGGCGCTCTTCTTAAACTCGAGTTGCGCCTCTCAGATGGAACTCGGCGGAGCTTATGCCCCTGCCATCACCAATGAAGCCGGGGTGGTCGCAAATGCCGTCGCGCCGGACATCGCTTTCTTCCGCACCGATAGCGCGTTCAAAGCGACGCACGTTTTGCTCACTGCCGCATTTACCTTCGAGAAAGAAAATCGCGATTATCTGTGGAAACTTTCGCCGGAAATCAAACACGGACTGGATCGCATCCGCCCCACCGCCCAGGAGTGCGTGATTGATTACGCGCTGGCCCGCAAGATTTACAAAGCGAATCCGGTCCCGGCCAATCTGCCGCGCCTGGAATCGGTTCTTCACCGTCTTTCGACGCTCAACTCCATCGCCACGGAACTCTTACCCAAGGAATAATCATGTCAGCCGCCGCTTTTTTAATTTTTGTCCAGGGCTTGCAAGTCGCGCTCAGCGCGGCACCGCAAGTTTCAAAACTCATCGTCCAAACCAAGGAGATCGTCGAGACGCTCTTCACCGCCGGAGTGATCACCGCGCAACAACAGACCGATTTGAATAACTACGTTGACGCCGTTTGCACTGCCGCTTTGCGGGGAGAAGTCGCGCCGGAATGGCAAGTCGAAGCCGATCCTACTTAAGCCCATGAAAAAAATATTTTTCGTCATGTCCCTTGTCTCGGCGACTCTGGCGAGTGCCGGTGGAATACAGTCGGAGACGCTCAACCGAGACGCCGCTCCGCCGCCGCTGCCACCCATGCCGACGCGCGTTGCGCGCGCGCCGTTAGCCATCCAGGACGCCAGTCCATTTCTAACCAATTATGACGACGTCATCCATTACGACGATGAGGCGACCTTGGAAAAGCAGGCCCTCGCGCTCGAAGCTAAAGCCCGCGAACTGCGCCAGTCCGCGCACTTGAACCGGAATCGCAAAGCCCTCAGCAAATGGTTGCTCGATGCGCAAAAATTAAATTTCTCAACGGCGACCGAACCGGCTGGACCTGTCATCGGTTGCCAAGTCAGCTCCGTCTCAAACAACACTGTGACCGTAACCATTTGGCTCGCGCCGAAATGAAATCGAGATTTAATTTTTTGACCGGCCTCAGTCTGCTCGGGTGGATGTTCGTATCGCTCGTGCCGTTCGCCGAGGAGGGTTTTCCAAACCAGTTTAATTTTTACGTACCCGTTTTGCCGGGCAGAAGTTACACGCTGCAATCGAGCACGAACCTGGTGGATTGGGATTCCGGCGATTCGATGGTCAGCCCGGAAGTGTTGCGCGTGTTCACCGCGATGGATGAGCACCAGCGGTATTGGAGGGTCTTGGAGGAGACGCCGTGAGTTGGTCGGTGCGCGATTTGAAGCCGAGCGAAAAAGTTAAAATAGGACCGAATTTATTTGTGAAAAACAAAGGGTGGAAATGCGGATTGTTCAGCGGCGACAACTGCATTTTGATCGCGCCGCGCGCGGTGTTGGAAAATGTGGAGAAAAGGATAACAACCAGTAAAGGAACATCGTGATGAACATTTTGGAACTGACCGTTTCAAATTCCGCCGGCGAAAAACCACTGCCATGAAAAAAACACCCACGTATCACAAAGGCGCGAGTGACGAACGCACCGTCTGGCTGCGCAAAGTCAACACGTTGCGGAAGGCGGACCCAACCAATCGCGGCCTCACTGCGCTGGCCGATTTCGGCAAAGGCCGCGTGGCGAGGTTCAAGAAAAAGAAAGGGGGCCTGTGATTTCAGCCGACGCCTCCAGCGAATTTACCGGAGCCTGGTTAAACGTGGCGATGGCTGTGCTCATCGCGGTGGGGGCCGGGTTTGGAATTTTTTTCGGCTTCCGCAAAACGCCCGCCGTGAAGCTGGAGGACAATCCCGCGATTGAAGTTCGGAAGGCGTCGAAGCGCTACAATCACGAATGGACTGAAGGCCGCTTCGAGGAAGTCACGCGGCGGCTGGACGCGCACGACGAAGAAATCATGGAGATCCAAAAGGCCCGCGCTCATTCGTTGGAAAAAATAAACGGAAAATTTGAGCGCGTCTTGATCGGTTTGACCCGCATCGCCGCGAAGGTCGGCACCACGGTTCCGCCGCCTTCGCTGGAGGAGGAAATATGAATCAGCGACAAGTCGCCATTGCCAAAGCCATACTGAAAGCCTTCCACGATCTGGACGGCGGGCAGGCTCACCAGATTTCCATTCACGGCGACGCGAACCTGATTCTTCGCGCCGTGATTCCGCGCAATGAATTCGATGAAGTGTTCGATCTGTTGAATGTCGAGGGCTGCTTCATCGGCGTGAAGGACAAATATAAAGGATTGCTCTGGAGCCTCACGAGCAATGGAGAGAAGACCCGCCAGGAGATGCGATGAATGAAACCCGACAAACAACCCAAAATGCGAGGTGGCTCGGATTCCGAATTGACGCGGTTCAAACTCTTGTGGCGCGATTCCATGTCGGAATCGGCGCGGGGATTCTGGCGGGAATTATTTCTTTCGCAAACGACGCAGGCGGACATCCGAAAACAGATTTTAGCGAAGCTCAAAATCAGACTCGACTGGGACAAACAGTTGTGTGTGTTTCGCGATTGGGAAGCCGACCAGGTGAAGCGGGCGGCGCGCGAGGAACGGGCGCTGGAGAACGAGCGGCGGATTATCGCCGAGCACCCGGACTGGACGCTGGACCAGGTGCGCGACGAAGTGTTGAAGCAATCTTATTTCGAAACGCTGGCGGTCGGGGATTTCAAACTGGGTCTGGCGACCTCGCGGGAACATCGCGGGGTGAAGGAACAGAATTTAGCGGAAGCGAAATTCCAATTCGATGCGACGAAGGCGGCACTGGCGAAACTCGATTCGCTCAAGGCCATTCGCAACAACTCCAAACTTTCCGAGGACGAGAAGCTGGAACAGGCGCGGCTCGAACTCTTTGGCACGGCACCGAAATGAAAAACGCCGCGCCCAAAATAAAATTCCGCACGTTCCAATCGCCCATCTTCAACGACCGCAGCACGGGCATCATCGTGTTGCATTGGTCGCGTCAGATAGGGAAGTCGTACACGCTCGCGGCATGGGCGGTGGATCGCTTGCTCACCCGGCCCGGTCGATTAGTCACGGTGCTTTCCAACTCGCGGGATAACGGCGCGGAGTTCGTGCAGAAATGCGCCGAGGTCTGCAATCAACTTGGCGCGGTCTTCGAAAGCATGGATGACTCGCCCGATACCGAATATGAAAACATGCGCATGGAAGTTCGCGTCACAGTCAAAGGCAAGACCGGACGGATTAAAGTTTTGGCGGCGAATCCGCGCACGGCTCGCGGCTTTTCTGGCGATCTCATTCTCGACGAATTTGCGTTCCATGAAAACTCCAACGCGATCTGGGAAGCCGCCGAACCGATTCTCTCAAGTAATCCCGATTTCCTTTTACGAATCGCCTCCACCGGAAACGGAAAGCACAACATGTTTTATCGGATGTGCAGCGGGAACGGACCAGCCGACGGGAGCCTGTTCCGGTCAGCCTCTGGTTTTACCGTATCACGAGTCGCCCGTTCCGAGGCATGGAAGATGGGCGTCAAAGTATTTGACCCCAACACGCGGAAGCCGATCACACCCGAGCAAGCGCGGTCGAAAGCCTTAGACAAACGCGCTTACGATCAAAATTACGAATGCGCGTTTGCCGACGAGAACATGGTGCTGCTCACGCACGAGCTGATCCAGCAGGCCGAACGCGAAGGCATCCCGATTGACGAACAGGATTGGTCAGCCGTTTCAATGGCGCGACTTTGGCGGGCAGAAGGCGAATTGTTTTTCGGTCTCGACGTGGGCCGCAATCGCGACATTTCTTTTTTACCGATTCTGGAAAAGGTCGGGAACACCAAACGGATCATCGCCGCGCTGCGCATGAACGGAATGCGATTGCCCGCACAACAGGAACGGCTCGATTTGATTTGCGCTCTGCCAAAATTCCGAACTGGCTGCATTGACATGACGGGGATCGGTCTCGGCCTTTGCGAATACGCTCAAGAAAAATGGGGCAACTACAAAGTGCAGGGGGTCAATTTTTCTTCCACCGAACCGATCAGCGCCAGGATCGCGGCCGAAGGTCGCAAACAGGAAACCGCCCGCGTGACGGAAATCATGGCGACCGATCTGTTGAGCGTGTTCGAGGATCGCAGCATCGAACTGCATATCGAGATGGATGCCGATGCTATCGACGATTTGCGCAAGCCGGAAAAGATCACGTCACCCGGCGGAAAGGTTTCGATTGCCGCCGTGCGCAATGAAGCGGGCCACGCGGATCATTTCTGGGGCATCGCGCTGGCGGTGCGTGCGGCGCAAAACAAAATCGAACCTGGCCCCATCCACGTTTTCGATCACACCCGCCGCAGCCAGGTGATCGCAGTCCGAAGGGAAAGGAGCATCGCCGGATGATGACTCCTTTACCAGTGTGGCCGTCTGCAAAGATTTTAACCGGCAAACGTTCAATGCGGGTGCCCTCTCGCTGTTTCCTCCCGGCGAGTCCCGCGCTGACCGTTTGTCCGGTTCTTTTTCACCAGGACGGAAAATCGCGACAGACGCTAAAAAACAGGCTGAGGGCGGTATTGAGTCGGTTTTTGATTAAAAGCCCCGCTCAATTGAATTTAAAAGGGCTTAAGAGAGGGTTTGGCGCGGTCTTAAACCCGACAAAGGAGGCGCGCAATGGCTAATCCCGCCATCACTAAACCCAGAAAAGCCGCCGCGCAAGCACCCGGTGGTGGCAAATCCACGGCGGAAATCGTCCGGCAATCCAATCGCTGGAGAGACAATTACAATCCTTTGCGCGGACTGGTCATCTCCAAGGTCGTATATCTCTTCGAACGGGCCGAGCGCGGCGACTTTGCGGAAATTCAACTCGTCATCCGCAAGATCGAGAAGCGTTACCCGATTCTCAAGGCGCTCAAGTCCCGCCGTCTGGCCGCCCTGGAAAAACTCGATTGGGACATCAAGACGGTCGAGAACCTACCCCAAGGCGCGAGCCAGGCTCAGGCCGAGGCGCAACAGAAGTTTCTCCGGTCGCGGTACGAGATGGTTTGTAATTTGCGCGAGACGTTCGGGTTTCTGGCGTTGGCTGAGTTTCGTGGGTTCGCCATTTTGCAAAAGCACCGTTTTGCGGACGGCCCGTCGGACGGCGCGGTGCGCGAATTCCATTGGCTGCCGCAATGCAATTTTCAACGCGCTGGACAATTCGGCGATTTTTATTACAACGCAAATTCGAACTTTGGCGTCACGGCGGAATCGCTCGGCGCGCAGAACCGGATCGGCGGCGACGATCTGCCCCGCGAAGAATTTGTCATCCGCGAATGCGACAACGATCTGAACACGCCGCTTTATGAGGTCGCGTTGGTCGCCTTCGTGAACTGGTCGATGGGTCGGAAAGATTTTGCGGCCTTCGTGGAAATTTTCGGGTTGCCCAACGCGGTCGTCATCATGCCGCCGAATATTCCGACCGGCAAGGAAGAGGAATACCAGGCCAGCGCTGAAAAAGTCGCCGACGGGGTGAGCGGCGGGCTGCCTTTCGGGAGCGACGTGAAATTTCCGAGCGCGAGTGTGCGCGGGGAATCGCCGTTCAAACAATTTTGCGATGCGCACAACGAAGATGTGGTGTTCGCCGGCACAAGCGGATTGCTCACCATGTTGAGTATGCCGACGGGCATCGGCTCCGGTGCGAGTAAAGAACACGCGGACGCCTTCGATGACATTGCGCAGGCCGATGCGTTGAAGATCAGCGAAGTGTTGCAACGCGATTTTGATAAGCACGAACTCGCGGCGGAATTTCCCGGTCAACCGGTGCTCGCTTATTTCGAATTGGCCGCGCCCGATGAAGAAGATGTGGATGCCGTCGTCGCCCGCGTGGTGAGTCTGGAAGGGGCTGGCTTCGAAACCGACGCCGATGAGGTCAGCGAGAAAGTCGCGCTCAAATTGAAGCGCAAAGATGTAGCGTCGGGCGTGTCGCCCGATTCGGCTTCGGCGGGCGTGTCGCCCAATTCGGCTTCGGCGGGAACTTCGGCCACAGGCCGAACGCTACAGTTGAAGAACCGGATTCAGGCACCCGCTCAAAACTCAGAATTCAAAACTGAAAACTTTTTCCAA
>JAYVSV010000151.1:0-41938 GCA_043775015.1 Verrucomicrobiota bacterium | reverse complement strand
CAAAGCAAAAACCCGTCCTCCTCTTTACCAATCGTCCAAAATAACCAGTCCTGTTTTGCTAACTACAAAAAAGTCCTGTTTTGAAAACTACACGACAAGTTATCAAACGGGGTTTGACAATCTTGGGACTCCATGCACTGGCAATGGCAACAGTAACGGGCAGATAGACAATTGGCCTTGTGAATCGACTCAGGCTTTGCAAGGGCTTAAGGCGGCAAGTTTGATGCCTACTCTTACAAATGAATCTTATAAAACATTCTTTTCTGATCCGTTGGCTAACTACGCTTTTCCAAGCCTAAACAGTAGCCTAGCATATTTCTTCGATACGGACCTGTATGGGGCAACGTCGAGACTGGGAACCACCGCCTCATTTGGAAATCTGAGTCTCCCTAACGGTTGTATCAATGCAAGTTCGCTGACCCCAAATCAAGCACGACAAGTTGACCAAAAAATTGACGATGGATTGCCGAACACCGGAAATTTCCTCAGTATTGATGCTGCCACCCCCACCAGTAGCTGTGCGGTTGTTCCAGCCTCGTGTGTAAATGCTGGGGCAAATAGCTACCTTATGACCGAGGTTATGGGGTGCCGGACAGTTTACTTTTTACCGTGATAGTGTGGCTTTGGCTGCCAAAGCGAATTCGGATTCGCCAGCGGCATTGGCCGCGCCTTCCCGCGTGGCAAATGATTTTCTGTTCGTTTTTTGATAAAGATGCGGACTGGTGTTGCATGAAAGACGATCAACATCGGTTCCTGTCGCTGCTTGGACAACTGCCCGCCCGCCTCACGGCGGAGCAAGCGGGCTGGGTGCTGAACTGCCAGCCGCATGATGTTCCCGCCCTCATCCATGCGCGCCTGCTCAAACCGCTCGGCAATCCTTCCCAAAATTCCACCAAGTATTTTGCGACGGCGGACGTTCTGGAACTGACGAAAGACCGCTCTTGGCTAGTGAAGGTCACAAACACGATTTGCCAGCATTGGCAAAAACAGAACGTCCGCAAAAAAGAATCTTCCTTCAACGGCCAAAGAAACGGTCACGTTTCTTTGGTGGCGGCGTCCTAGCCGCTCCTATTCCCAAAACATTATTCTTTCCGCCGTGCGGAAAGCTGCGCGTCAGCGATACGGCCAGCGCGAGCGGGTGACGGATTCCAAAGGGCAACGCCCTTTGGCGTGGGGTTTGGGGATGGCGCAAATCCCCAAAACACCAAAAGCGGTTGAGTCGCCGGGGACTCAACCGCTTCGTTTGTTTTGGCGGCTTCAAGCCGCAACCAGTTTTTGCTGCGTGGCCGCTGCTGCCTTTGTTTCGTATTCCTCAAGGGATGGGGCGACGATGATTGCCTTTTTCGCATAGGCGCGGTGAATCGCCTTGCTGTTATGCCCAAGCGCAGCCTGGGCAAACCGTTCGGGCATCCCGACAATCTTTGCCCGTTCTGCCCATGCGTAGCGGTAGCAATGCAGGGTTACGCCAGTCACGCCCGCCTTGTGGCAACGGCGGCGGAAGCGGCTGGCGCGGTCGTTGGCTGTGAACGTGGACAGCTTCGGGAACAATGCGCCGGTGGTTGGCAAGTGGCTCAAGACGGTTTCCAGTTTCTTGCTGATGGTGAACTGTGCCAGCGAGCCGGTTTTCATTCGGAAATAGGAAATCGTCCGGCTCTGCCATTCAATGTCCTCGGCTTTGAAATTAACCGCGTCGCTCTGCGCCGCGCCGGTTTCCCAAAGCAGTTCAAGGTAAAGTTTCCACTCGGCGACTTTCTCCCGCGCTGTCACGCTCTCATGTTCCGTCTGCGTGATGCCGCGCCGGTCTTTGGGTTCGTATTTCGGCCACAGGTAGGGCGCAATGATCGGAATGGCAATCCAGCCAAGATGCACCGCGAAGTTGTGCAACCGTTTCAAAAACTCGTTAATGGAAACTTGGTTTTGCTTGAACACGGCAAAGAAATCGTCGGCGGTAGTTTCCATCAATTTCTTGTTTCGTAGGCCGTCATAAGACGGTGACTTGAACACGCTGGCGTAACGCTCTTTGCTGCTGTCCTTCCCTCGGCTCTGCATCTGTTCCATGACAACCTGCCAAGTGCGTTCCACAAAGGCGGGGTCGCTGGCGGTGAGATAAGCGCGGGCAAGGTGCAAGTTTAGCACCGGCTGCCGCTGCGCCGCGTTGCGGGCTTCCAAAAGGCTCTTGGCCTCGGTTTCGTCCTTCGTGCGTAGGCTGGTCTGCTGGCCGGTCGCGCTGTCCTGCATATAGAACATTTCGCCGCGCCGGAACATCGTGTATTTTGTTTTCATAACTGATTTCTCTGATTCGAGATACCAGTCCTGTTTCAACGGCGATTGAGAACGCGCGTTGTGGCGAAGTTTCAGCAAGTCTTGAACAGTAGTGGCAAATAGTTTTACCATTCGCCGCGTGACTGACATTTTTGCTGACAGTGGCCGTCCATCGTGCGGGCAAACCCTAATAAACAAAGGGTTTAATTAAACCCGCCACAGATGGACACAGATGGACACGGATAAAGCGGTGAGAATGGAAACTTCCGGTGGTAGAGGCAGGCGCACCGTTTGGTGCGAGACATCTTGAAACCGTTACGGCCTGCTGATCCGTGTTTATCCGTGTCCATCCGTGGTTAAAAGAAATCCCAACTGCATGGATTCGGTTTAGTTGGCCCTCGAAAACTCGTCTGGGCTGTCCAGCCAGTTGTGATTTTTCTTTCTGTAGAGTTCCACGCTTCTTAGAGCCTGTCTGAAAAGTAGCGGCGGGCGTCTCGCCTGCCGTGGAGGACGGCATCTTGCCGCCCGGATTGGGGCAGGATTGCGAGAAGAGATTCAGGTAATCCGCGCTCCAACACGGCTCGCACCTTTTCCGCCGGGCGAGACGCCACGGCTCCATCCCGCCCATGCGGGGCCAAGATGGCCGACGCTACATTTTCAGACAGTCTCTCAGGCGGAACCGCGTGAACGCGGAACGCCGAACATGGGTAAATTTTTCTTCCGTTTCAACAAATCCACGGTAGAACTTTCCGACACTCTATGCGTATGAATCACTCTCGCTGTTTGGGGCCGTCCGTTTTTTTTCTGGCCGCATTTTCTTTGACCACTTCCCACGCTGAACCGCTGGATCGCGGCGTTCTCGGTCGAATGGATGCGCAAATCAATGCTGCCATTGCGGAAAAAAAACTTCCCGGCGCGGTGATTTGGGTTGAGCACGACGGCGATGTTTATCACAAAGCGTTCGGCGACCGCGCCATTGAACCGAAGTATGAAGAGATGACGCGCGACACGATTTTTGACGCGGCGTCGCTCACAAAAATTGTTGCAGGAACACCCGCGATCATGATTCTGGTCGAGCGTGGCCAGGTGAAACTTGATGAGCCGGTTGCTTCTTACATACCGGAATTTAAGGGCGGCGGAAAGGAATCGGTTACGGTCAAGCAGTTGCTCACGCACACGTCTGGGCTGCGCCCGGACATTGATACAAAAACGAAATGGCAGGGGAATGACACTGCCATTCGGATGGCTTCGGAAGAAAAGTTGGAAAACAAACCGGGAGAGAAGGTGGTTTACAGCGACATCAATTTGTTTCTGGTCGGCGAAATTGTTCAGCGTGTCAGCAAAATGAAGTTGAATGAGTTTGTTGCGAAGGAAATTTATCAGCCACTGAAAATGGTGGACACCGGTTATCTCCCGCCGAAAGAAAAAATTCCGCGTGTCGCGCCAACGGAAAGAACCGATGGCGAAATTCTGCGCGGCGTGGTGCATGACCCGACGGCGCGTTTCATGGGCGGAGTGGCGGGACACGCCGGAATTTTTATCACGGCTGCGGACCTAGCGCGTTACGCACGAATGATTTTGAATAACGGCGAACTCAATGGGGTGCGGATCTTCCAACCTGAAACGGTCAAGCTCATGACCAGCGTGCAAACGCCTCCGGGAAATCCGATGCGACGCGGGCTTGGGTGGGATATTGATTCTGCTTACAGTCGTCCGCGTGGAGAAGTGTTCCCGCTTGGTTCATTTGGTCACACCGGTTTCACCGGCAACGCGCTTTGGATTGATCCGTTCTCAAAAACCTTTTGGATTTTTCTTTCCAATCGCGTTCATCCCGACGGCAAAGGAAATGTCGTCGAACTTTACAAATCTTTGGGAACTGTCGCTGCCGAAGCCGTGACTGATTTTGATTTCAATTATGTTCCGAACGCGTTGCTTCCGAAAATCAGTGAGAAACCGGTGCCCAAGGAGGAATTGAGCAACGACGTTCCAAGTGTGCTCAATGGAATCGACGTTTTGGAAAAGCAAAAATTTGCGCCGTTGAAGGGGATGCGAGTTGGGTTAATCACAAATCACACCGGCAAAAATCGCCAGCGCTATCCGACGATTGATTTGTTGATGAACGCGCCGGACGTCGAACTCAAAGCGCTCTTTGCGCCGGAGCACGGGCTTTATGGTTTGTTGGACGAAGCCGTGGCGGACAGCGTGGATGAACGAACGGGTTTGCCCGTTTATAGTCTCTACGGAAAAAATCGCGCGCCAACCGCCGAGCAAACGCGCGGACTCGACGCACTCGTGTTCGACATTCAAGACGTGGGTTGCCGATTTTACACCTACATTTCTACGATGGGACTTGCCATGGAAGCTGCCGGAAAACATGGGTTAAAATATTTCGTGCTCGATCGCGTGAATCCAATTGGGGGCGTGGTCATGGACGGGCCATTGTTGACCGGCAAAACCAGTTTTGTCGGCTACCACACGTTGCCCTTGCGTTACGGAATGACCATTGGCGAACTCGCAAAAATGTTCAAGGAGGAGCGTAAAGTAAAAGTCGATTTGACCGTCATTCCGATGGAAGGGTGGAAGCGCAAACAGTGGTTCGACGAAACGGCGCAACCGTGGGGAAATCTTTCGCCGAACATGCGAAGCCTCACTGAAGCGACGTTGTATGCAGGCGTCGGTGTGTTGGAGACGACGTCAGTTTCCGTTGGGCGCGGAACCGATACGCCGTTTGAAGTTCTCGGTGCGCCATATATTCACGATTTGAAACTCGCGTTCGAGTTGAATCAACTTGGTTTGAAAGGAGTTCGTTTCGTGCCGATCCGTTTCACGCCGAACGACAGCGTTTTCAAAAATCAATCGTGCGCCGGAGTGAACATTATCCTGACCGATCGCGATCATTGCGACGTTGTGGATATCGGAATCAGCATCGCGAAAATTTTGCACCGCTGGTATCCCGAACAATTCGATCGCTACAAAAAAATGGACAGGCTGCTTCTCAACAAAGAAGTATTAACCGCCATCCGGGCAGACAAGTCGCTCGTGGAGATCAAACAACTTTACGCCAGAGATCTCGAAGTGTTCAGCAAACGTCGCGAGCCTTACTTACTCTACAAATAATTTTGCAGTCGCTCCTGACGGTTACGGTTGGAAATATCGGAGGTCTATTTTTTAAACAAGCCCACGCTCTCACAAACCACGGTGCCAAACAATCAAGGCACCCGAACGATTCGATAAAATTTTCCAAAACTCCCGAACGGAGTTGAAGAAGGATCAAGCCACTGGGCGGTCGTTCCAGTTCCGGCAATGTGCGGCATGACGGTTTTCCAATTAACGAGATCGCCGCTGCATTGAACGTAATAAATTGTATTCGTGATGGTATTGAATTCGAGTGCAAGAGTTCCTTCGCCGTTAAGAAATGCGCGCGTAATTGAAGTCGTTTGGGACGCAGGAGGAAAATTCGGGAAGAGCAACTCCGTGACCAGTGTCGGATGCGGCATGATGCGACTCGGGACGTAATATTTGAGCGTGATGTCTGCAAATGCTCCCGAAGGAATCGGCAAGTTGTGTTGCACGTAGGGAATGTTGTTACTACTGCCGCTCGCATTGAAGAGCCGCTCACCGCCGTGCAAATTATAAACTGAAACGCGGACGGCGTGGAAGATGGATGGAGTTGGGTTCGCCACCCGAATTATCTGCTCATACAGCCCGCTATAAATACTCAGATATGAAGGAATAATTTCGGTGAATGCAGGACGAGAGAGGATTGTGGCGGAAACCACGATCGAGGTAGCGGCAAAATCATGATTGTCGGTTGCCTTCGCTTTGAACTGGATTGTTCCAGCCATCAAATTGCTGCGAATAAAATAAAATGGAGCGGAAATACTCTCGGCCACTTTGTTGGTTCCTTCAAAAAATTCCACTTTGTCCACGGTTCCATCTGGATCACTGGAATCAGCCACGACGGAAACGCTTTGGCCGGCAATGAAAGTTGTTCCGTTTGTAGGATTGACGATGCTGATGATTGGTGGCGCGTTGACGATGACGGCAAAAGTTTTTGTGTCGGCTAAATTAGGCAAACCATTGTCGGTGATGCGAATGGTAATGTTGTAAATTCGATTGGCTTGGGCACTGGTCGGAATCCAGGTGAACAAACCATTGCTCGTGTTGATGGAAGAGCCGTTGGGTGCGTTTTGCAAACTGAAGGAAAGAACATTGGTAGGAATATCGGAATCCGTGGCGAACGCAGAAAAGCTCAACAGACTTTCCTTATTCACAAGTCTGTCCGCGATGCCGCCCAATACAGGGGCCTTGTTCACTTCATTAACCACAATGGTGAAACGGTTCGTCGCGTTTAAAGTTGGAGAACCATCGTCGGTCACGCGAACGGTGATTGTGTTGGTGCTCGGCCCTTGAATTTCTGAAGGCGTCCAGGTCAGGACGCCGTTGGTGGGATTGATCGTTACGCCTTCTGGCGCGCCGGGTTCCAGGTTGAAGGTCAAAATATTTGCGGGCAAATCTGAATCACTAACGACGTTCGTGATCATGAAATCAATCTCTTCGCTGATATATTGCGTTTCAATTGTCGCAAATACAGGTGTTTCATTTTTTTCAGACACAACGACTTTAAAAGTTTGCGTTGAACCTAAACTCGGCACGCCATTATCGGTGACGCGAATTGAAATGAAATTCGTGCCTGGCCCTTGCGCTTCAGTTGGCGTCCACGAGAAAAGGCCAGTCGCCGGATCGACGACTGCGCCCTCTGGCGCTCCCGCTTCGAAAGTGAAAGTCAACGTGTTCGTTGGAAGATCGGAATCAAAAACGCTGTTCGTGATGAGCAACTGATTTCCCTCAATGACAGTTTGATTTTTGATCGCGGCCAAAACGGGCGCGCTGTTACTTTCCAGCACGGTGACGATGAAGGTCCGGTTTGTGGTTAGATTTGGCGAGCCATTGTCCGTGACGACAACTTGAATTGCGTTTGTGGCTGGGCCTTGATTTTCCAATGGAGTCCAAGTGAAAGCACCGCTCGCAGAATCAATGCTTGCCCCGGCAGGTGCGCCGACCAGCGAATACGTCAGCAGGTTGGTTGGAAGATCGGAGTCAGTTCCGTTCGCGGTAAAGGTTAAGAGATTGCCTTCGATGACGATCGCATTTGAAATCGGCGCGAGATCCGGCGAATTGTTCACTTCATTGACCGTGACGGTGAAAGTTTTGTCATCTGTTTCTCCGCCGGTTTCAACGGCTCGAACGGTAATTGTGTAAATGCCCGGCCCTTGCACTTCGGACGGCGTCCAGGTGAAAATTCCAGTCGTCGGATTGATGCTCGCTCCGGCGGGGGCATTCAGCAGACCGTAGCTGATGGCTTTCCCAGTCAGCACCGCGAAGTTATCGAGATAAATATTGTAAGTGCCCGAACCCGCCGCGCCGTAGAGAGCGAGATGTTCCAAAACTCCTTTGCCTGTAGTTGATTCGAGAATTCCATTTCCAGTAAAGTTCGTGGTTGGCTCAGTCGGAATATTAAAGACCAGCGTTGTCCAGTTGCTTGGTGAAAGCATTCGATCTGGAAATGGTGTGCTCCCGATTTTGGAACTGACTCCGACAAATTCAATCGTGCCGTTGGTGCCGCCGTTTGCGCCAACGGCGACGGTTGTGTTTGTTTCGCGCACGCCGAAACCCACCCGTAAAGCTTTGTCGGAATAAATATCGAATCGCAACGATTGCCGAATATCGATGGTGGGATTTGGAAAATTAGTCGTGTTGAAAGTTGTCAGGCGCAACCAAGGACTGGTTGCCGTATTGAAGTTCCAAGATTCCGACAAAACTTTTCCGCCAGAATGTGGTGCAGGAAAGTTCGTTGTGACTGAAGAAAGATTGGGCGTCGCGTTTAAGAATTGGAGCGTCGTTGCGGAATTGCGCGGGTCGCGAAACATTACCGCGCCGTTTGGCGTCCCATTGGTGAAGATTTCAAAATCGGTGATTGCTTGAGTGGAAATGATTGAGGCGCTGGTGGCGAGCGCCGCGAATGTCAGCAAAGATCCTTCGTTCACGGTTCGATCCGTAATCGGCGCGAGGAATGGATCATCGTTCGTAATCGTGCCGATGGCTTGGGCGTCCAGCAGCAATCCATTGATCGGAGTTGAAAGGTTTACAAAAAGCGCTTCTGCCAATTCGTGAAGTGCGTCTCCTCTCACCGCGACCGAAATCGATTTGTTGGTTTGCCCCGGCGCGAAAGTCACCACGCCATTTGTAGCAACGTAATCGGTGGTGTAGCTCGCAGTCCCATCTGCCGTCGCATAATTTACCGTGACGGTATTTGAACTGGCGGACGAAAGGCGGACGTTAAATAAAAGATTGGTCGTCCCGGAATTCCCTTCAACGATGCCAGCGTCATCAATGAAAATTCCCGTTGGCCCGGTCGTAAATTGCCAGATCGGCGCGGCGGTTTCGCCGAGTCGATGTCCGATAATTTTCCAATAGTAAGTTGTGAACGGCGCGAGAATGGGAATGTCCCATGAATTGTTTGTCGTGCTGCCGAGAAATTGGTTTGCTCCGGGATTCGAAAAAGTTCCAAAGAAAACCTCGTAAGTCGTCGTCGGCGGCGAAACCGCGCGGAGGCTGACGTTGTCGAGGTGAACGTCGAGAAAATAAAGTCCGGGATCGACGATAAACGCGAGGCGAATTGTCTGGCCTTTGTAGCTGCTCAAATCAACGCTGCGTTCAACCCAATCGGCCAGTGCAGTGTCGCCGGTTTGCGTCGAGAACAAAACGGCGAGGGTCGCGTTCGCAGTCGTTCGAGCTTCCACACGAAATTGCTGATTCGTGGCGAATGTTCCGTAAAAATTTCGGATGCGATCAGCCCAACTCAAAGTGACGACAGAAAAATTCGTTGGAATCGCCACATCGCGATACATCAAGTGCAGGCCGGGACCAATCTGTGTTGCCACCGCGCTGAAACTTCCTTCAAATGGCGCGATTGTCCCGTCAGGACTTGCTGGATCGTTGGTGCCGCTGTTGATAATAAAATCGCCGTAAGCGCTCGCCGTTTTTGTCCAGCCGGTGAAATCGCCCGTTTCAAATCCGCCGTTGAAAATTCGTTCCGTGCCTTCGCTGCTGAGAGCAGTCCACGACAAATCGACATTGACCAGATTGTTGGTGGAAAGATGAGGCGGAAATGGATTGGCAGGGACGGGTGGAGTTTCGTCATCGAAAATTGTCATCGTTTGCGTTCCGTTTGCGAAACCAATTGTGCTCGCGACGACAGAAACGGTTTGTGTTCCATCCGCTTGAGCGTCGTCGATCACTGTGAGGTTAAATGCCGCAGAAGTTTTTCCCGCGAGCAAAGTAACCGTGGTTGGCACCGTAAGTTCGGTTGTGTCATCCGATGCGAGCGACACCACGAGATTGCTTGTCAATGTGCCGGAAATGCGGACGAGCGCCGAGTTCGTCAGCACGCCGTTGCCTTCCGTCGCTTTGCGCGGCAACACTACAACTAAATTTGTGCTTTCGTTGTCGTTGACCGTGAATATTGCGGTTCCGCTGATCCAATTTGTGACTTGCGCTGTGAAGACGCTGGTTTGTAAGCCATCAATTTCGCTGTCGTCCACGATTGTGATGGTGAAAACAGCGGACGTTTGCCCGGCGGGAATGATCGCGAATGCAGAAACTTGCGCTTCGGAAATGTCGCTTGATGAAAGATTCACAAGGACGTTGTCGTCGGGCGGCGTATTGACCGTCACTGTTCCTGTTATATTTGAACTTCCTTCCGTTGCACCAGATGGAACGATGACCGCGAGCGTGGCGGATTCGTTGTCGAAAATTGTCATGGATCGAGTTGCGTTCGCAAAGCCCGTGGTTGAAGCGGTCACGGTAGAACGTTGCGTTCCGTCCAGTTCAGCATCATCGACAATTGTGATGTCAAAATTTGCATTGGTTTCACCGGCCGTGATTTCAACGGTTGGCGGAACAATCAGCTCCGTCGTATCAGACGACGCGAGGTTCACGGTCAAATTGCTGGAAAGCGCCGACGGAATTCTGATGCTCCCTTGCCCGGCGAGAACGCCAACTCCTTCCGTCGCGCTGTCGGGAAGAACAACCGAAAGTCGCGCGGCGCAATTTTCGTAATTACTGAAATCACTTTCCGTAAAGCCGGCGGGGATTCCAGTTCCTCTCGACAATCCCGCCAAGCCGGCTTGCGCATCGACGCGCAAATAGGTGAGGCGAATCGTTCCGTCAAAAAACATTTCGATTTGAAAATTGTTTGTGTTCGACGTGCCGAATTCATGCACGTTGGCGAAAGTCACCGCGACGCGATTACTCATTTGCTTCCACGTGACCTGGCTCGTGGTAGGAAGCAGGTCGTCGAACAAAGCCGAAATTCGTGGCCGGTTGAAATGTGTATCGAGCGAAGAATCGAAGCTGCTGTCACCGCTGCCCAAGGTGATGTAGCCGTTGCTCCCGATGTAAAAAACATTATTGCTGCTGCCGTGAATGCGAACGCGAGTCGTGCTCGCCAGTGTGACCGTTGCAAAACTGTCATCGGTGAGCGAAACGCTTGTTCCACGAGTCGGATCAGTCGGGAAACTGGACGCGACTTCACGACAAACAGAATAGAAACTGGCCGACCCATCTGGCGTGAAAGTGAACATTTGATTGTCCAAATCATTTCCGCCCGAATCAAAAAATTCTGTAAAATAATCCGGCTGGCCGATGTTCAAAACAAATTGGCGTGATTGGCTTATGCCTGAAGCTAAATTGGTGAAGCGCACGGTCTCGGCATAAATCCCGGCGGGCAAAATATTCGCGGTCGAATTTAGAGTCGCGGTCACGGTTGAGTTTGATCCACCCGGAGTCAGTGTGCCTCCAGATTGCGAAAGGTTCAGCCACGTTGCCGTAGTGCCAACGCTCCAATTAATCGTGTTCGTGCCCGTGTTGGTGACGTTAAAATTTTGCGAGCCTGGAAAGAATGGCCCGCCGACTGGCCCAGCGCCGGTGAAAATGGTTGGCGGAACAATCAGCAAATCATCTGGCAGCGCAAAGGATTCAATGACACCAGAGGTCGTCGAACTCGCAGGTGAAAACGCGAAAAATCCCATGCCGCGTTTGGCAAATGCCGCCCAAAGTTCATCGCGGTTTGCGCCACCCGTATCGACTTGATCGGCTTGAATAATCGCATCGCGTGCTTGCAGGAAATTTGGATTCGCCGGAGAAAGATTCATCCCGTCGGTGACTAACTGGAGCGCCAATTGATTCCCAACGGCGGATCCATATTTGTTGATCAATCGCGCGCGCATTTCCCACAGCGTGACGCACCAGACTTCACCTTGATTATGGACTTCGTTTGCGCCGCCGCCACCGACCACCGGGTTTTTTGGAACAGTTGCGTGGGCGTCGGCTTGCGTGGGATCAATGTCTTTGAACGTGAGTGGATTTTTGGTCAGGTCGGTCGTGTAGGGATAGCGGCGAATTCCGAAATAATAATTCTGCGTTAATCCGCCGAGCTGATAAGTCGCGTAACCGCCTGTCGCGTAATTCCCATTCACGTCGTCGCCCGGCTCAGCCAGCAAACAGAGTGCATAAAAATCCGACCAACCTTCGCCCATTCCGCCGGATTGCAGAGCACTGATACCCACTCCACCGCCGACGCGGCGGTTGCTCAAGCCATGAGTGTATTCGTGAAAAACAATTTCGGCGTCAAAATCGCCGTCGCGATCAGGAGTCGGCCCGTTGAAAAGATACATTTGCATCCGTCCCGCAGAACCATCTGAAGGCGTGGAAAAATTGGCGTTGTTAAAACCGCCGCCGTCTTGTCCGTCTGCTTGCACCGCATCGTTGCCCAGCCCGCCTCGTCCAAAATTGTTCACTTGAAAATTTCCGGCCGCTTCAGTGAAGCCCAGTTCGTAAAGTTTGTCGTGATACCAATTGCAGAGGAAAAAAAGTTGGACGACCGATGCGTTGGTGTAGGTGCTCGGCTCTTGCGTCAAATCCATCGCGAAGTCAAAAACGCGAGTGGGCGAACCTTGCGGACGCGGCGTATCGGCGACGTCGTTATTGTCCCGATCGAGATGGGCATCGACATTATTGCCGCGCGTCTCATTGACGCCATCGTCAATCCAGCCGTTTGGCGAAGCATTGGTGTTGAATGCATTGGTCACGACCAAAACCCGCAGCACAAGTGGCGGCTGAGTCGAGACAGGCGAGGAAAGTCCGGGGGAAAGCGGCGAGGGACTGTCGCTCGTGTAAACGCGGTAGCTCGCGTCGCTGATGTAATTCGTCAAACAATGACGTAGCAAAACCTCGCCGGTCTCTGAATCGACGAGAATGCGAAACATTTCTCCTCGCGCTCGGCTGGTTAAAAAAATTTCCCAACACAAACGCATTTGTTTTGCGCTCATCGGCAACCAGACCAAATGCGTTTCGGTTTCGCCGTTAAGTTTGGCCGCTTTAAATTTTTGCCGCTTTTCCGCGCCCTGCGCTTGCACGTCGATCGACGTGATTTCATCGACGCCAACTTTTTCGCCGAGGTTGTCGGCGGCGATTATGATGGCGGCTTCTGCGGAAATTCCCGATTCGCCATTTTGTTCAAGTTGATTTCTCGCGCCGTTTTTCCCGGCTTGTGCCGCGTCCGGCAAAAAGTGACTGGAGATGTTGACGAGCTCCTCATTTTTGGTTGTGTGCGAAATCAGCAGCCCTTCAAAAACCGGAATGTCTTTGAGCTGCTGTTCCCAAACAACGGTCCGCATCTCGTTGTGCGCCGTAACGAAGTCGCGCTTGATTTTCGCATTTGCTAAAACTTCTGGCCCGTGACCAAACAGCGCTCTTTGCTCTTTTAAAAAGGCTTTCGTCGCACGATGCGGTTCGTTGGCCGGAAATTCAGCGGCAGTCTTTGCAGAGATCCCGCGGCCAATTCCTTTTTTTCCACTGAGAAATCCGTCCGGGGAGGAAATTAATTTTGGACTGCCGATAATATCGTCGAATTCAACCTGCGCTTTGGACAAATTCTTGTGCAAGTCTATCTCTGCTTCAGAGTTTTTTTTATGGAGCGTTGATTGTGGCTGCGCTTGGCGCTCGTCAAAATTTGGCAATTCGTGTTGGGCCGATTTTTGAAAGCCGTTTGCCCGAACAAAAAAGAAAAATAGAGAGCAGGCGATTCCAATTCGGAAAAGTGGTGATGAGGTCATTTAGTTTCCCTTTTGTTGATGATTCGTCGTCCTCTTCAGAGGGCCGTCGGAGATTCCCCTGCGTCAGCTCCAAATCACTAAATAGATCGGGCCATAAACTGGATGCATAGTCAATTGTTAAGCGAAGGCGCTTTTACAAAAGGAAAGTCTATTTGCGTTGGTGTGGTGTGAATTTTCTCGGGCCAGCCACGGTGATTACTTCACCCGTTTTCCAGTCATATTCCTGTTTGTCGATGATCAAAATGCGAGGCAGGAATTCGATTTCGTGACCAAAGAAATTAAATGTGACAGTTCCTGGAAGAAATGTGAGGTCCTGAAAAACCACTTCGCCAAATGGCACCTCTATTTTGGTCGGGTTGTCAAAAATCACGGTTCGGGTCGTGTTACTGAATTGAACTTTGTTTTCGGGAAATAGGAGGGTTTTTGAAATGTTAAACTTGGATTGTGTGATCAGAATGCCTGGAGTTCCAGTCGCATCGGTAGAAAATTGCGCCTGCCACGGACCCCTGTAGGTGCGGCGATATTGGATCAAACTGAAGAACGAAATATAGATTGCGAGGGCAAGGACGAACCCGACCAAAAGGATTTTTATGAGGCGGTCGGATTTCATGTCGCGGGAGTTTTCGGGAGGATGTTGGGAGTGTCAAGGCTGTTGGATTTACCAGGCGGTGCAGGCATTTAAGTTGCGCGCTTCGACCGGCTGTGGCTCACTTGAAAAAAATTATGTCGTTGAAAGAGTCGATCAAAGCCGCGTTCGCCAATGTTCCCTATCCGGGAGACAACAACATCACTCATTGTCCGTATCAATGTAAGCCTTGCCAGGAGATTTCTGATTACTTCAAACAAAAAGGGTGGGAGGGACATGCGGTCGAAGACTTGCGTGATCACCACACCGCTTTGTCGCTATTTACACCGGAAGCGTTTCACTATTTCCTGCCGGCGTTCATGCTTGCTTCCCTGGAGTCTTACGACAAAACCGATATATTGCCGGATTCGATTCGTTTCCATTTTGAATTTAACCTTGAGCATCGCGATCATTTTTTGGTGCGCCTGACGCAATTTTCAGAAGAGCAGCGCAAAGTCATTGTTGATTTTCTGCGCTATATGGAAAGCAAGGGGGCTGGGTCTTCGGAGGATGCCATCTCGTTGTTGAGCGAGCGTCCGTGATTCGTAAAATCTTTCGTCCTCAAAAATCCGACCGAGAATTTATGGAAATGAACGCTCCCGATTTATCAAAACGCCCACCGCGCAGCCCGCGGGTTCGCCTCGGCGGCTATTGCCTGTTGCCTCGAATGCTCGACAAAGGACGCGCCACGCTCGCTGGGAAAAATGGCGAGTTTAATTACAACTGTCCACTCGACCAACACTTCATAAAATTTGTCGGTATTGATGCAAACGCTCTTTTACGCGAGTTGAAGAAAGGGAGGGGCGATGGTGAGATTCTCAATTGGATTACAAAAAATGCGGAGATCAAATCGTCTTTGACAGCCATTTTTGCGTGGTCGGCTTATCAGGATCAACGAGCGCCGGCTGATCTGGAATCGCGCATTTTCTTCAACGACTATCAGAAAAACACCGCGCCCAAACGCGAAGATGTTTCGAGTTGGTTTGATCTTCTGGATATCGACGACCACGTGACCTTCGGTGGGAAGGCGTAAAGTTGTCCGTGATTTTCTGCCGAGGATTGAAAGCTAAGGCTTTTGATCTTCGGCAATTTTTATTAGGTAGTCGTAGGAAAACAGGCCCGAGCTATGTCCATCCGCCCAGACTGGTTGAATGGCGTAGCCTCCAACCGTGGCCATGCTGCGTAAACGAAATGCGCCGATTGAATATGGTTTGTCCGGGTTTTTATACAGATTGCCCATGATGTCCACTTCACCTTTGCAACCGGCACAAGGACAATGGCGACGTAACGCTTCCAGATGCAGAAAACTTTCCGCGCCATCGTCCCATTTGATCGCCAGCACTTCGCCTATTTGTTGAATGTCTTTCGGATGCACGATCCAGCTTAGACGTAAAATCCGGTCGCGCGCAAAAATGTTTTCAATTCCGTTAATGAAAGGTTCTCCAGATAAAGATAGACTCGACTAACTTTCTTTCTTGACTCAATCTTTAACTCGGTTACTTTTACCAGCGTTATGGGAATTTTTTGTAATCTGGAAACGTCCTCACAACTCCTCGTTGGCGCGGGTTTGTGTCTGATGAATTTCGCCGCACTCGCGAATGAGCCGCAGTTTGAAAAAGACAAACGCGTTTATCATTTATTTAATCCGACGCCGAAAGAACTCATGCGCGAGATGTCCACGGACCGGCCTGACAAAACGGAAAGCCCTTACACGGTCGATGCCGGACATTTTCAGGTGGAGATGGATTTGGTGAATTACAGTTACGACCACTACAACCCGGATCACATTCGCAACGAAAGTTTCAGCTTTGCCAGCGCGAATTTAAAAGTGGGCTTGTGCAACAACGCGGATTTCCAGTTGATCGTGCCGACCTACAACACGGTGCGAAGCAAGAATCGCTTATTGGAGAAAAATCAAATCCAATCCGGCCTCGGCGATTTAACTGCGCGCGTGAAAATGAATTTTTGGGGCAATGACGGTGGGGCGACCGCTTTCGCTGCGATGCCGTTTCTGAAATTTCCCACTGCCCAGGACGAACTCGGCAGCAACGCGTATGAAGGCGGAATCATTTTGCCGCTCGCCGTCCAACTTCCGCGCGACTGGCAAATGGGCATGATGACGGAATTAGATTTCAACAAAGATGAATCGGGCGGGGGACACCACACGGAATTCATCAACTCGATTACTTTTTCACATCAGATCATCGGCCACCTCGCTGGCTATACGGAATTTTTTAGTTCGGTGAGCGCGGAATCAGATTCTCGTTGGATCGGCACAGTCGATGTCGGACTTGTTTATGCGCTGACCGAAAATATCCAATTGGATGCTGGAATGAATTTCGGAATCACGCGTGCCGCCGACGATTTCAATCCGTTTGCAGGAATAACAATTCGTTTTTAAAATGAAGGACAAAGAGACACCTGTGGTGGAACCAAAGGAAGAGGGCTGGCATAGCCAAAATCAAAGACCAAGTTTGGAGGAAGTGCATCGAAGCATCACGGTGCCGAAAGGTCTGGGTTTTTGGCGCAAGATGCTGGCGTTTTCCGGGCCGGGATATTTGGTCGCCGTCGGCTACATGGATCCTGGAAATTGGGCAACCGACCTCGCAGGCGGTTCGGCGTTCGGCTACACGCTACTCAGCGTCGTTTTGATTTCTAACTTGATGGCGATTTTGTTGCAATCGCTTTGCGCGAAACTTGGCATCGTCACTGGACGCGATCTTGCGCAAGCCTGTCGCGACCATTACTCCAAACCGACCGCGATTGCTCTGTGGTTCTTATGCGAAATCGCCATTTGCGCGTGTGACCTCGCAGAAGTCATCGGCTCGGCTATCGCGCTGAATTTGCTTTTCAAAATTCCGTTGCAATGGGGTGTTTGCATCACGGCGCTGGATGTTTTTGCAATCATGTATTTGCAAAACAAAGGATTCCGTTACATCGAAGCGCTGGTCATCATTTTGATTCTCACGATAGGCGGCTGTTTTTTTGTGGAAATAATTTTTTCTAAACCAGAGTTCGCGGCAGTGATGGGTGGATTCGTTCCGCGTTTTGAAATTATTAAAAATCCGCAAATGCTTTTCGTCGCCATCGGCATTCTGGGTGCCACGGTCATGCCTCATAATTTATATTTGCATTCGTCGATTGTGCAGACGCGCAAATACGAGCAGAACCGCGAAGGTAAAAAAGAAGCAATTAAGTTTGCCACGATTGATTCGACGGTGGCGCTGATGTTCGCCTTGTTTATCAATGCGGCGATTCTGATTGTGTCGGCGGCGACGTTTTATACCCGTGGGCAACACGAGGTGGCCGAGATTCAAGACGCCTACAAACTTCTTTCGCCGACTCTGGGTGCTTTCGGGGCCAGCACCCTATTTGCCGTGGCGTTGCTGGCCTCGGGACAAAATTCTACTTTGACCGGTACGCTCGCCGGGCAAATTGTGATGGAAGGATTTTTAAACATTCGATTGCGTCCGTGGTTGCGGCGTTTGATCACAAGATTGATTGCGATTGTTCCGGCTGTGATCGTCACGATGATCTATGGGGAAAGTGGCACGGCGAAATTGTTGATATTCAGTCAGGTTATTTTGAGTCTGCAACTTTCGTTCGCAGTGATTCCGCTGATCATTTTCACAAGCAGCCGGAAGAAAATGGGTGAGTTCGTGAACCGGCTTTGGATAAAAATTCTTGCCTGGACTACGGCGGGAATCATTGTTGCGCTCAACGTAAAGTATTTGATGGATTTCAGCGGGATAACGAAGTGGATCATGAATTTGATTTCGTGAATTCTTCGAGTAGCCGCAACTCGTGAGAGGGCGGTATGAAAAACCAAAATGTCCGCGCTCTCACAAGACGCGGCAAAAGAGAAAAAATGTATAAAAAGATTTTGGTCGCATTGGAAAACAGCCGCGCGGATAAAAGTTTGGTGCCGCATGTGACGGAACTGGCCGAGCGTTTTCAGGCCGAGTTGTTGCTCGTCCATGTTGCGGACGGTTGGGTTGCGCGCCATTTTGAGCAACTCAAATTGGCCGAGTCGGACGAAATGAAAGAAGACCGTCGCTACTTGGAAGAAGTGGCCAAACCACTGCGCGAACACGGCTTGAAAGTTTCCGTACACCTCGCGATGGGTGACCCGCCGAGTGAGATTTTAAAAACGGCTGAGACGGAACGGTGCGATTTGATTGCAATGACCACGCACGGCCACCGACTGATCGGCGATTTGATTTTCGGTAGTACCATTCACGAAGTCCGGCACAAAACGACGATCCCGATTTTGCTGGTGCGAGCGGTGGAGAAATAACTCACAACAAATCCAACACACGATTCAGTTCGGCGTCGGTGTTGTAGAAATGGGGTGAAAGACGAATGTAGCGACGCCCGCTTCGATCGCTGCGCAAGGAGGTAACTATCTTTGCTTCTTCAAATTTTTTGTGCAACGCCGACACATCAAAGTTTTCGCGATAGAAACTCACAATCGCACTCGCATTTTCGGGGGGAGCATCCGCCTGCAAAACGGTGAAGCCTTTTGTTTGCAGAGCGGGGATCAGCCACTTTCTTTTGCGCAATAATTCCGCAGCAATGTTGTCGATGCCCAATTCCAAAAGCATTTCCAATGCGGCGTGCAAGCCGACCAAGCCAAGCAAATTTTCTGAGCCGGCTTCATACCGCCGCGCATTGCTCGGATGAACAATGGTCTCTTGCGCCGAGTAATTTGGGCAGTGGACGTTGTGCCAGCCGAAAACGGTTGGCCTTAATTTTTCCTGAACGGCTTTGCGAACGTAAAGAATTCCAGCCGCGCATGGACCGAGTAACCATTTGTGCGCATCGGCGGCGGCGAAATCAACATTTTCCACGGAGGTCGGAAATGCGCCGAGTGTTTGGATCGCGTCGAGGCAAAAGAGAATATTGCGTTTGCGCAAAAATTCACCGATGGCGCGAATATCAATTCGATAACCAGAGACGAAATGATTGGAAGCGAGCGCGACGAGTCGCGTGTTTTCGTCCACTTGTCCTATGACGTCGATGGCGCGAATTTTCCCCAGCTCGCGAATGTTCATCAAACGGACTTGCACTCCCTTTTCGGCGAGAGCCATCCACGGATAAACGTTGGATGGGTAGTCGTCAAAATAAATGAGAATGTTGTCGCCCTTGCGCCATGGCAATCCGCCCGCAACGAAGCTTAATCCAAGCGAAGTCGGGCCAACGAAGGCAATTTCCTCGGGTTTCGCTTTCAGCAAGCGCGCCGCCGTTTCTCGAAATTCTTGAATTCGTGCCGGTGGCACCAATGACTCCTGATCGCCCATGGTGCATTGCTCCGTGTAATTGCGGATCGCTGCAGAGACGCGGCGGGGCAGGGGGCAAACGCCAGCGTGGCCGAGAAATATTTTTTCTTTTGCGACGGGGAATTCGTGCTGGCGCAGTTCTTCGTTGGAGAGAATTTCAGGGATGGTCATAAACCAAATTCGTTGAGCGAGTTGGAATTAAATGCTGTTTATCATGTCGAAGTAACCAAGATAAAAACCGAACACGACGCGGATAACCATTATTACAACGATGAGGTAGATAACCCCGTTCAATAGTCGCGTAAATAGGCGCAGCTTTCGAAAGCCCTCCTCTTCATAATACGCGTGCAATCTTTTCAAGGCATCATCCTGCTGACCGGAGTTTTCTCCCGTTTGATAAAGATTTGCGAACATCTCAGGAAAGTGTCTTGAATTGTTTACTAACTCCGAAGGTGGGATACCGGATTCAATTTTTGGTTTCCATGTCGCCACAGTTCGGCGAATAAAAATTGAACCGCTCGCAATGGCAGAAATTTCCCACGCAGTAATTATCGAAATTCCTGCATTGATGAGCGCTTCCAGAGCGGCAGATAATCTTGCCAAAGCCAAATATTGCCGGGCTTTTCCTAGAAATGGAATTCGCCGACTGATTGCTTCAAGGACGGCGCGCCAAATATCACCGCGTTGACCCTGACAGGCGTAAAGCAGGAGGATTACAGAACCGTAAAGCACTCCGTAAACGATAAATTTTTGGAGGAAAAATGCACCGAAATTGCCTTTCGTGACCGCGTCAATCAAGAGTGACAGCGGAAAGATCAAAAGAAAAACATGAATCGTGAGAATGCTTTGCATCATTCCCGAAATTGCGTCACGCGTGATTTTAGCTCGTGAATTATAATAACCAGCCAGCGTTCTAAATACTGCATCCAATCGTCCGCTTTGTTCGCCGGCAGAAAGGAGAGCGAGGTCAAAAGAATTTATCCAGCCCGATAAGTTTGCCATCGATTGCGTGAAAGTGTGGCCTGCCTGAAGTTGAAGTCCGATTTGGGCGAGAGCCTTTTTAGAAGATCGATCTGGTAAATTTTTTCCAGCGCCAGCTATTGCTTGGATAAGTGGAACTCCGGCAGAAAGCATGGATCCAAGTTGATGATATAACTCAGCCCGTTTTGCAAGTTGGGATGGCGTGACGATGTAGGACATATCGCCCGCCAAAATTTCAGGACGCGACTTTGTCCAGGCTGGATTTCAAATCGCGCTTGGAACGCATTCCGACAATTTGTTCTGCCACTTCGCCATTTTTGAAAATGAGAAGAGTCGGGATCGCCCGAACTCCATATTGCGACGCGAGGCCCTGGTCTTCGTCAATATTCACTTTGCCGATTTTAACGCGTCCGTCGTATTCGCCAGCCAATTCATCGAGAACTGGAGCGATCATTTTGCACGGTCCGCACCATTCGGCCCAAAAATCGACGAGAACCGGGGTGGCTGACTTGAGGACTTCTGTAGAAAAATTCCCCGTGTTTAATACAACGATATTTGCTGCGGCCATAATCTTCGATCTGTCGGGTTCTTAACTTCCCGGATGAGTATTGAATAAAAAGGCCAAAAAGGCGACGGCACCCAAAGCAGCAAGGCTGGCGAGGGCGGCCAGCACGGCTAAAATTTTATCCAAACCGCTGACGGTCGTGGCTTGAGATGGAGCTTGACGAGGTGCTGGTGCAGGAGGGCCGCTGACCGCAGAACGTTGCGCGGTTGGCGGCGCGGTGGCGACGCGGGTGCCGGGTGCGCCAGAAGTCGGTGGCGTCGGTGGCTTTGGCGCGGTGCCGGGAGCAGGAGCAACAGGGGCAGCAGCAGACGTTGTCTGCTGGGCTGGAGCACCCGTTGGCAGTGTCGGCAACTTAATTGTCGGCGAAGCGGTAGGCTTCGGCGGCAAATTGATGCGAACCGTTTCTTTTTTGGGTTGAACTTTGGCTGCTTCAGCCGGTTTGGGCGGAACAGCTCCGGAAGGTAGGTTTAGGTTTTCAGCCATATTTTCTGTAAGCTCAAGCTAGGGTTGCTTGGAAAAAGTGTCAAATCTTTACCGGAAAAAAAACGGACGGTTAAAACCGGCCGCTCGAAGTCTATATTCTTAGTAGCGCTCGCGCTCGCCGCCTTCACGGTCCCGCCCACCACCACCGCCACCGCGGTAACCACCACCACCACCGCCGCCTCCGCCGCGATATCCGCCGCCGCCTTCACGACGAGGGGGACGTTCTTCTCTTGGGCGAGCAATGTTGACCGTTAGCTCGCGGCCTTGAAAATCTTTGCCCTGAAACATTTCAACTGCCTTTTGGACGTCCGAAGGCGCAGCGAACTCAATAAAAGCAAATCCGCGAGATTTGCCGGTGAATTTGTCCATCATCAGGTTCACCGAAGTGACCGGGCCTGCTTGGGAAAAATAATCCTGCAAGTCGTTTTCCATCGTTTGATACGCAAGGTTTCCAACGAATAATCTGTTTTCGCTCATGTGTTTGAATATCCGCTTAAAAAACCGTGTTGGAGATTCTGCACCGGCAGTATCTCTGAATGTCGCAACGGACAATCTGTCTTCTGACACCCACAACGCATTTCTTTCGCTGACGTGCGTTTGTATCATACGCCATTTACCTGTCAACAGGCGATTTAAGGAGAAATGAAAGCCCTGTTTGTCACTTCAAATTGGATTCAATAAACCGATAAGCCGCCTGCCTTATCTCATCTGGAAAATCATGCGCGCAATCGGGATGCTCCACGCGTAAATTACCCTCTGCTCCATACAGTTTGTAAATGGGTCGCGCCGCCGCAACGATCGCATCCACGCTTTTCCATTTAAAATTTGAATCACCAATTGGTGCATTCACAAAAAATGACCGAGGCGCGAGTGTCCCGATTATTTCATGAAAATCAAAAGGTATTTCCGCCAGCGAATAATCCAGCAACTTTGGCATGTATCGTTCGCTCGTCCAGCCTTTGATGTTCCCGTTCATGTAATCGAGGTACGAATCAAAGCCGCAGCTCGACACGACAACTTTGATCCGTTCGTCAAAAACCGCAGTGTAAATTGAATTGTGTCCACCGAGCGAGTGGCCGATTGCCGCGACCCCGCCGCGCTTCACGAATGGAAGTGACTCCAGCAAATCAATTCCGCGCGTGTTGTCCCAGATCGCCTTCATGGTTCCGCTCTGATAACCAAGGGCTTTCAGATCAGGCGCGTAGTCGGCGAGCAACGGATAGGGAGGGGCCAGGCAAACATAGCCACGCCGGACGAGATCCACCGCGTATTCGTCATGTGGATTTTTGCCCAGACCCACGACGACCTTCTGGCCAAGCGCATGGGTTTGGTGCAGGGAAAGAATGGCGGGAAATTTTTTGCGCCCCGTTAAAGCCGCTTTGGGGATGAGCAGGTAAGCGGGGACCCGCGAATAGGGTTCGGAGGAATAAGTGATGAAACGTCGCACGTACGAACCGCAGTCCACCTCCTCTTCAAGCTTTACGTTGAGCGGACAACGCTTTTCCTTTCCCGGGAGCGGTCCCATTACTTTCTGCATTCCTGCCAGAACTTCAGTGCGCCGCTTCTGCCAATCCCGCTTCGTTTTCCCCTCAACGACATTTCCTTCCGTGTCGTGAAATAATAAAAGGCGAGTTCGGTCCAGCCGCGTCGAAGAATTGTTGGTGGCGGAAGTCGTCTGGCCAAACGCCGTGAAACAAAATGCCATCCAAAGAAATAAACAGCGAAGTGTCATCGGCAAAAACTGAAGAGCAATTTTCGATTGGTCAATTCCGTTCGCGTCCAATTCCATTTCTCTGGGCTCGCTTTGTCAGGTGACGGCAACGCTGGAAAAATCATTTCACCACTAGTTTGAAACTTTCCGAATGACTGTTGAATTCCGGCGCATACATGCATTGGATTTCCGCGATGCCGCTCTGGTATTCGCCGCGAAGCTGGACGCGTGTGGAATATTCGAAGACGTAAATTCCTTTCGGCAAATAATCGATGAAGAAATGGCTCGCGGTGTCGCACGTCGATTCATAGTAGGCGAGGCCGTCCTGATATTTGTATTGTGACAAAACATTCACCGGCTCGGTGCCGCTGCCGCGCTGATCTTTAAGATGAACATATTCCATGTCGCGATCCGTGCGGAGTTCGACGCGCACCACCAATTCATCGCCGACGTTCAACTCCTTTGCCGCTTCGAGAACCGGCCCGCGATTCGTGTTCGTTTTTTTGAAAAGTGTTTTCTTCAACTTCAACGGCGTGCCTTCGTGCGGCGTGACCTTCGTCATGTCTTCGAGATATTGCCAATGCACGCTGCCCCATGCGACGCCGGTATCGACTTTCTTCACCGTAATTTCGCCGAGCGCGGGTTTGATTTCTCCCGCAGAATATTTCTTTTCGTAAAAGCCTGTTCCCGCTTCCACCTTCTCCGGCTGAATCTTTTGTCCGCCCAACGAAACCTCCACCAAGGCATCGCTCGCCAGATTCTTTGCGCCACGCAATAGCAGCGCATACACCGCATCCGCCGTGGCTTTCGTCGTTTTCCAATCCTGCGTTTGTTTCTGTTTCAGCAGCCAGACTTTGCAATTTTCGACCGATTTCGCGTCGTTCATCACTTCGTCAAACGCCTCGATCATCAGCGCCTGTGTTTCAATCGGCGCGCGGAACCACCACCATGATAATTCCAAATCGCGCCAGAACATTCCCAATTCTTCATCGCTGACCGAGCGTTCTTTCATCGAAGCCATGATGGCCCGTGCGGTTTTCTGATCGTCGAAACGATTCAGCGCAATGGCCAGATGTCCTCGCGACTGGCGATTGCTGAGGTCGAGCCAGAACTTGCGCGCTTGGCCGAGAAAATAATCCACCGCCTCGCGCTGGTTCGCGGCAAAACCTTTGTCCTTCAAAAAGAAACTGCGGCCATACAAATAGAGCGCAATGGTCGGACTCAGATTATTCGCGTCCTTATTTCCGTGGCGCAAAATTTCGCGAAACGTTTCATCAATCCAATTATCCAAGCGATTGAGCGAACGAATCGCCGGTTCGGTTTTCACATCGAGACCGAGATGGCGCAGACGGCCAAAACCGGTCGTGATGTAGAGCGTGATGTAATCGTTGCCCGGCCCGCCCGAAAACCACGGCCACGAACCGTCGTTGTTTTGCATCTGCGCGAGCTTCTCAAAATTTCTCGCGATTTCGTAATCGAGCCGGTTGTCGTCGAACAAAATCCCGACATTGCGCCGCGCCTGACTTTCATTCTGCGCCTGGCGCACCCAGGGCGATTCTTCCAGCGTGACACTTTTTAAATCCTGATTTTTTTCGAGCGGACTATCGAGGGCAGGGGTGCCACGCCATTGCTCAAAGATTTTGTGAATTTTTGGATCGGTCTTCGCGATGTGGCGAGCAAGCGAGTTCGCGTAAAAGCGATTGAACGTCTGCTCCGAACATTCGTAGGGAAACTCCATCAAATACGGCAGCGCCATCACCGCATACCACGACGGATTGGAAACCATCTGCACGACGAGGTTTTGACTTTTCAATGTGTCAGATTTTCCTGAATCCAACAGTTTCGTGAACTTGAAATTCTTTTCGGCTGGTCCACGGATCGGCAACGTCATCGATTCCGTCACCAGAATTCTCCGCGACAAAACTGGAAAAATTCCTTCTTCGCCGTCGGAAATTTTGTCCGTCGCCGCGACTGCTTTGTAACTCAAGATCGATAAACCCTCCGGCGTTTTGATCTTCCAACTGAAACTGCGCGATTGCTTCGCTGGAATTTCGAAACTTTGCTCGGTCGAATTATTACCGAGCAGCGCGTCGGTTGAATCAGTAGTGGCACGGGCGTCCCGCCCGTGCGTTTCTTTGTCGGCGTTTTCTTTATTGGAACTCACGGGCAGGATGCCCGTGCCACTAGGATCGTTGAACGTCAGCCGAACTTTTCCTTTCTGCGTCGCCTCGCTTTGATTGGAAACTTTCACCGTAAATTCCACCACATCGCCTTCGCGCAAAAAGCGCGGTGGATTCGGCTGCACCATCAAATCTTTCGTCGTCACGGTTTTTCCTTCGATGAAACCAGAACGAACATTTTTATCGTGCGCGAAGCCCATGAATTTCCATTGCGTTAACGCTTCCGGCATCGCGAACGTCATACGGACAATGCCGTTGCTGTCAGAGGTGAGTTGCGGAAAGAAGAACGCGGTTTCGTTTAAATTTTTGCGCGCCGTGACTTTGCTCAGATCCGGGCCGGGTTCTTTTGTTTGGTTGGCCCCGCCTGTGCCGTTACCGGGACTTTTGTCTTCGCGGCCGTTGCGGTCGGCGAGGCCTAAAGATTTAGGCTTTCTTACCGGAGCTTTTGCTGGGAGTGAGGTGGGAACCGCTGAATCAAAGGCAAGCATTTCATTACTTACGCCGCCGCCCGCGCTCATTCCACCTTTGTTGCGTGCATAATATTGATAACCCCAAAGATTCTGCGTGAGATCATACGGAAAATGCCGGTAAGTCATCGAAGGAACGCCCGTGCGCGAATTCCAATCGCTCCAATACGGATTAAAACTCTTTGCCATGTTTTGGAACACCGGTTGCGCAGTCGAATAATCCTGCCGAAGAATGTTTAGTCGTTGCATCCACTGGTGCGGCGCAAACGCATCAAGCGATTCGTCGTAAAGCGTCGCCACCATTTCGGCGACCAGGTTTTCAGGTTCGGAGGGACGAGTTCCACGAGTCCCTGACTTTTTGGATTGGGGACTTGCGGAGCGCGTTCCTCCGGTGATTATCGCCGTCCAGGTTTCCTTCTGTCCCGGCTGAAGCTTGGATGTGAAATGTTCCCACTTGATCTCCAAATTTTTATTGCTCCATGGAACTTCGACGTGGCGGGAATCAAGATAGGCGCGATTTTCACGAACCTGCGTGACATGCAAAGTGAACCCGCCGCGCATCGCTTCCGTAATCGCGAGGCGAATGGCTTCCTGCGTGCGATCCGGCTTCGTCCAAAAACGCTGAATAATCTTTTGGCGATGCTCGATTTCGACGAAAGCACGGCCTTTGTCATAACCTGTTCCCCAGAGCGCCAAAAATTCTTCGCCCGGTTCAAACGAATTTGTTTTTTGCGCGAGCAAATGTGGAATCCTGATCGTGAGCTTGGTCGCACTCGGTTGCAAAACTTGCAACGGCAATTTGCCCGTGACTTCTTTCCCGAACCGGTCTTTTGTTTCCAAAATGGCGCGATACGCTCCAGCTTTGAGTTTGAATTGCAACTCCGCTTTACCATTCTTGAGGCTGGCAAAAGTTTTCTGTGCAACGACTTTTCCGAGCGGCCAATTGTTTGGGTTCGATAAATCGGGACGCACTCTTTCAGGATCCGTTTCGTCGCCGCCGCGATACAACTGATATTCTTGAAGGATAGATGGTCGTTGAACTTTCTCCGGCGCTTTTAATTCATAAATTTTCACGACGCCTTCGGCCATTTGTGGTTCGCTGTCGAGCGTTTGTGTGGTGATTTTCAACGTCACTGGCGAGGAATCCGTCTGCCATTCATCCGCGCTCATCGTGGCCTGCAACGCTGTGTAGCCCGCTCGAACCGTGCGCTGTTCGGAACGCGTTTCGGCCGCGCTGTCCGTCACATCCGCGTAGATTTGATACACAAAAGTCGGCTCGTTTTTTTCCGGCACAGACAAATCTGGTTTTGCGACGAACTCAATTTTGAAGGAGCCATCGTTTTCCGTTTTCAAATCGCCGTGCGCGATTTCCTGGCTCGCGTCTCCGCCGAAACCACCGCGACCGCGCCAGCCATACCAACCCCACCACCACGGCATTTGCACTTCGCGAACGATGCGAAATTTCACCTTCGCTCCATCAATCGCCGCGCCGGTATAAGCCATCGAGTGACCGGTCAACGAAACTTTCTCATTCAGCTTGGGCGCGGTTTTCGGTGCGTCGAGCGTGACTTGAAATTTCGGACGTTTGTATTCTTCCACGCGAATCACCGCCGTGCCTCCCGGGTTCAGCGCCTGGATTTGCATCTGTCCCATCAGCCGGTCACGCGGCGCGGTGAAGCTTCCAGAGAAGGAGCCAAAGTCATTGCAACGACGTTCCTGTTTCGCAATTTCCTTCCCGTTCGCGTCGAGAAAAACCACCGTGACAACGCGATTGCTGATCACGGTGTAATCATCATTTTTCTGATCAACGTGGAGCGCGATGCCCTTGTATTGAATCGTCTGGCCGGGCCGATAAATCGCTCGATCGGTGAACAAAACCGATTGATCGCCCGGCTCGCCGCGATTCCAATGCTGCCTGTAAAATTCCTGTTGCGCTCCGACTTCGTCGAGGCCGTGTTGCGCGCGGAGGATGTAATTTTTTCCCGAGTCAGCGGTGAATTGAACAAAGCCATTTGTGTCCGTCGTCCAAGCTGCGATTTCCACGAGTTTGCCCTTCTGATAATCGTGAAGCCAGCCACCGACTTCCGCGCCTTTGATTGGCTCGCCTGTATTCGCATTGAGGACAAACGCTTCCACAAAATTTTCGCGCATGCGCAAAATGAATGCGAGATCGCTCACCCAAACATCGGCCATCGACAACTGATTTCCAGCCTCGGAAAAATCAGCCTTGTGACTGGCAATGATGAAATAAAACCCGCGCTGCAACTCTTTTGGCGCAGGAAGTTGGACGGTGCGTTCTTTGAAATCAGTCGTCGCAGGAAGTTTGCTCGACCATTCGAGCGCCGGTTTTTTGCTCAGGATTTCCTTGCGCTCGTCGTCTTGAAGATAGTCGGGCAGACGCTTTTGTTTTTGCACGAACGAATCCCAATTCATCGGCACAGCGCGAAAAAAAACTGCCTCAACATTTTTGTAGCGTACTTCAATTTTTGGGAGCGGCGCGTTCCAGATTCGCTCGGTGACGATGCTGGCGGATTTGCTTTCGATTTGTTCAATCAGACTCCGGCACAGAGCCGCGCCATTGCTTTTCGGAAAATCTTTCGCGGTGCGCCCGGCGATGGCGTGAGCTTCCGCGAAATTTCCTTCGTCACGAATGGTTGTCGCGTAGTGATACCAGGCAACGACGGCAAGTTCGTGTTTGTTCCATTGTTCCGTGAGAGCGCGAATTGCCTTTTTGAACCGCGCATTTTTTTCCTCACCGAACGCAATTTTTTTCCATAAACGAGCCGCGCAATGTCCGCGTCGATGAACGCGGATTTGTCTTTATCGTTCTGATGGAATTTTAACAGTTGTTGGAAAAGCCGGATCGCTTTTGCGGCAGATTCATTGCCTTCGACTTTCCACACCAAAAACTTTTCGGCGGAATCGAAGATTGGACTCTCGGAAGAAACTTCAAATGCATCTTGTGGTTTGGCGGCGGCTTGTTCACCCGACATATAAAATTGCAACGTTTCCTGTGCGATGAAATCGTAAAGCGTCGGGCGATATGAATCCGGTAATGTTCCCTTTTCCAAGACCTCGGCAAAATCCGAAACTGGCGTAGCTTTCAGAATTTTCTCACCGAAAAGCGCTTCAGAAAACCGCCTGTCGATTTCCGCGAACAAGCGCGGCAAATCCCAGGTCATAAAATCTTTTCCGGGCGCTTCGGCAGTCTGGGTGCGCTGCATGAAACGCCAGCGGTTCTGCTGGAAATATTGCCAATACCAATGGGCGAGGAGCGTCTGGAGCAGCGGTTTTATTTCGGCTGGCGCGGTTTCAACTTCCTTTTCGAGACGAGTGATTTTTTCTTCCGGCTTGTTACCCTGGATCGTTCCTTCGAGAACAATTTTGCGCGCGATGGCTTTGGTGGCTTCCCCATAATTCTTTTCCGCAAGAGAACTTTTGATAATCGGTTCGAGCACTTCGATCGCACTCTTGGGCAAACCTTTTTGGACGGCGTCTTCAACCTTTTTCCAATCGGCGTCGCGTGATCCTGCAAGAGTAAATTGGTTGGCGAAAAAGAATACGACGACGCAGCAAAAGAAAGTTTTCATGATAGCTCCCGAAATTTTCCAAAACTGATTGTTACTCATGTTCTGGTTAGACGGGAGTTCCGTCAAGATGTTCCCCGCCAATGTCGCCGACTTTGCACAGCACACCGCATGATTCTCAATCGGATTTGGATGGGGATGATGACTTCAAACGCGTCAGAGCTTCCAAAATGGTTTTTTGCACCGTTGGATTGAAAAGATTTCCCAGATGCCCGCCTTTCTTGAAAACCGTCAATTGTTCCGACGGAAACGTGTTTTCGAGCCATTCCAAGTCTTCGCCCGCCAGGAGAAAATCGTTTAGGTTAATGATGATGCGGACGTCGGGGTTGGCGCGCAAACCGGCTTCATACGTTCGCAAGTCTCCGGCTTTCTCCAGCTCTTTCGCTATCGGCGAAGCAACGCCTCGATCCTGATAATACGGAATCACGAACTTTTCATAATAATCTTGGTAGGAATATTGAAGAATTTCCTGATACACGGGATCGCGTCTCCAGTTTTTGATCGGGTGTTGCAGAACTCCCTGATTGTTTCGTCGCTGGCTGCTGAAAATAATGTCACGCAGCATGAGTCGGAAGGTCAGTCCAATGAGAAACTTGGATTCGATGGCGTTGAAGGGCAGTGAGGTTTGTGGCGTGAGCGTGCTCTTGCTCAAAGCGGCCACTTTCAAAAATGTATTATCAATATTGGTGGTTCGTTCTCCGGCGGGCCAGGCCAGCGGAGCCTGATAAAATTCATCCAGTTTGGATACGCCTTCAGCCATTCGCACTGGTGTATTGATGGCGACGTAGCGATCAAATTTGAGCAGAGGGGATTGATTCGTCGATGCGTTGGCCGCGATGAACAAAGATTCAAGCGCACCCATGGAATAACCCATCAATGCTTTATCGCCCAGCCGATTCGGGTACAGCTTATTCAAGCGGCGATCAATTTCCGTCAACGCGACATGCACATCGTGACCGTCCACCGGAAGATAGGCGGGCATCGCTGCGGTTGAAGCGTTTTCCATGAACTCGGAGTTGAACGGACTGCTGACGCAAACGGCAGAGAAGCCATTTTTGTAAACCAACTCGGCCAGCGCGATAGAGGTTTGGGCCAGGCGATGAGAGCCGAGACCGGGGACGATGTAAACGACGGGCGCTTTTTTCGGTTGCAACCAAAACGTGAATTTTAATTTTTTTCCCGTGGCTGGAATCAAAACCGACTTGGTCTTGGCGTGGCTGGGAAATTCAGGGTCTTTGAACGTGAAAAAAACAGATTCGAGAGTTTCCAGCGAGGCTTCGTCCTGTTTTCCTTCTACTTTGAAATCCGCTACCCGGTTCGCTCGCGCGAAAGTCCAGGCATACTGTATCTCAGAATAAGGATCCATTTCAGCCTGACTGAAACGCACATATTCGCCCACGGTGTCGGAGAGATCGTTATACATGACCGCGTAGTTGAAATATGTGTAGGGACCGAGATAGGTCAGAGGATTGTCCGCGTCAAATTTGTAGGGAGCAATATAGAGCAACGGATTCGCTGCCGTGTCGGCGGCCAGGCCAACCGAATCCCGTTCATTGCTCGGTCCAAAAATCGGCAACATGATAAAACAGTGCGGTTTCCAGCCCCATTGGCCGAACGTCTGGCCAAAATCCGCTTCCGATTTTGGAATCTTCCATTTGCTGGCCACGTCCCAAAACCCGGCGACTCCGACGGTGGTATTGCAAAAGAACCTGTAGGACTCATCGCGCGCTCCGGTCCACTTTCCCTGGAGCAGATTGTTGATCAATCGCCCCGGGTAAGTGAGGTTCTTGCCAAAATTTCCAATTCCGGTTCGCACCGGTTTCACGACGACGAACCGATAAACCCGACTGGTCGGCTTGATGACATCAGCCATCAGCGCCTTGTTGAAACCCCACATCGCCCGGTTAAAAGGCTCGATCGGATCGGGGACGGATTTGGGGAGAGCAAAGGTCTCCGCTGCCAGGGAGTTTGTGCTGCCAACCACTGGCGCCTGCCCGTGGACGAACGGCAGAAGGCAGAATAAAAAATAACCCAACGCCAAAATTTGGATTCCCCGACGGAGTTGGATTTTCAAACCGTCCGACATAAGGCAAAAAAAAACTTTTGGGTTTTGGTGTCCGACGCAAGCGAGGCGTCGTATCTGGAGCGAAAACCTGTTTTCAAATTGATACAATGAATGTTCGTGGTCATCTCGATAGGACGATAATGAATTTCAATTGCTGTGGCTACTCCTTCAATCCAATCGATTTGGCTTCCGTTTAGATTCGGCTTTGGCGACATCACCTGTGGTTGTTCGGCAGCAGACCGACCGCTCCGGAAGAATCGTCGTTCTTTCATGAAAAAAGTAAGCACGGAAAATCTGACGGAAGCTATGGGGTGTTTTCCCCATTCGCGTTGTCGTGACCAATCCCTCGGCGAACCAACTCCAACTGTGGACTCAAATTTTGCCGGGCAAAACGAGAACGAGCAGAATAACCACCACGAAACCCAGACCGTCGCTTGGATATTAACCCCAATTCTTACTGTGCGGCCAGGTGGGGTATGCGCCGACCAACGACAGAGTGAGGACGATGAGTAAAATAGTTCCTACGGACCTGATTTTACTTTCAATGATTTTGTAAATGTTAAATGAGTGCGACGTGATCCTCTGTTTTGAGGGCTAACACCTTGCGTCCGGTTGAGCCAGGCAACGGATCCAGAGTTCGGATTGAGACGTGGCCGTAACCGCCAATATTTTTGGAGCAACGGCCGGTTCGCCCGACAATTTCCGTTTGGCCTGTTCCCAATTGGATTTGAACACCTTGGGGACGGAACGTCCGTTGATAGCTGCCAGTTCAATTGCACGCTCCCACACCATCTTGCGAGTCATCGTGCTGATGCCACTAAAATTTTCGGTCCAGGCGCCTTCTTTCAAGAGGTTTATTTTCATGGGCTGATAATTACCGTCCGTGCGAAAACGTCTGTGAGTCGTGCGCGGTTTTCATTTGGCGCGTGCCGCGATCCTCGCGGATATCACGAGATTTAGAAAAAGTATTGTCCCGCCTGGGTGGCTTTGGACTGGGGGCGGCTTCCTTGCGGTTCACCACCCTTTTGGAGTTTGAATTTTTTGGGCCGGGAGTTTTGCTCATGGCAGATTCGTTGGTTTACCTTCAATTGTGAAACCCGTGAGCGTGAGTCAGGTCATGCTCTTTGAGTAAGCGGGACTCTGCATCCAGCCAATGTTGCAGGTCGCGCCCTTGAGGAGCGCCTTCGTTCACGTAGTTAAAATACGCGTGTCTGGCCACTTCTTCTGGACATGGCGCGAAATCAGTTCCGGTTTGGCTTGCCGTACCGTTCAATGCCGGTTGGGCACCGGACGGTTTTTCGTGTTGTGTGGATCTTTTGTGTTTCATAATTGTAATTTGCTTATTTTGTTGCCTGAGAGTGTGCTTCGACGAACCACAACCACTTATCTATTCCACGCGAAATTTCGGTGAACAGATCCGCTGTGCCAGCGTCATCCAGCTCGTCCGCCTGATTGATGGTGTTGCGTGCTTCACGTCCAAAAGTGGAAAGCGCCTTCGAGACCGCTTCGACATGAGCCAAGCCATCGGCAATCGTCAGCGGGTATTCTTCCAACCGCGTCCGGGCTGCAGCCACGCGCACGGTGCCTTCGGCGATGCCGCCCAGTTGAGTGATGCGTTCAGCGATCATGTCCACATAGGACTCCACCGCTTCGTCCACCTTGTCGAACAGCTCGTGGAGACCAATAAAACTCGGCCCTTTAACATTCCAATGCGCCTGCTTCATCTGCATCTGCAAATCCACGGCATCGGCCAGCCGCTGATTCATCAACGCGTTGAGTTCCACCCGCCGCTTTTGTGAAATATCGTTTTCGGTTTCATACATTTTAGGCGCTTCCGTCATTTCGTCCGCCGAGCTTTTCGTTCGTTGAATCCTGTTGGTCTGATCCAGCCCATTTTGATTCAGCCCCGCTTCCAGTGCGATTGCTCCGGTGAAGTTGGATTTTCCATTGGGCAAAAGTTTTTTAACTTTCATGGTTTAAGAGTAAGCTTCAATAACCGGCGGGCGCTATCAGGTGTTTGCCCCATCTAAAAAAATTAAAATTCAACTTTCAACACCGCCCAATCTATCTTCAAACATCGAGCGCCATACCTTCTTCCAATGGGCTCGTTCGAGGTCGTCGCGTCGCGACTCAATTGTTCGGAAGGTTGCCTTCAGCCAACGCAGTCTGGAGAGGCTCTGATCCGGGGTGCTTCCGTTTGTGTTCCGAACGAACCAAACGTTTTCGCGGTGCAAGCCGGCGATTTCGGCTTTGTGGAAATGAGATTTAAATAGTGTGTTCATAAGTTCGCGAAATATTTGGAACTCTGATCAGAAATCACAAAACGTCTTTGTCCTCGAAACACAATCCAGTGCGCGTTGACGGCGAGCCATATAATTTCTTTGGCCCGCCGTTTACCCCAGTCGTCGTAAACGGCTACGATGAACTCACCAAACATTAGTGTCTTCTTTTTCTGAATGGCTCTCATGAAGCGAGCTTAGGGCGACAAACAAAGCGCGTGCTATGAGGTGTTCAACCCATGTCGGATTTATGCAAATTCGACGTCTCATGCAAACGGCTGAGTTGCAGGCTGAGGGCTGAACCTGGAGATAAAATTCACCAATACAGCGTATCGAGCTAAATCATCTCAACGGAACGCTGGACAGTGGAGCGGAATCATCATCGCCGTAAACCATTGGCGGATGGAAATGTCGTCATCCACCACGAGAATGCAATGCGGTGGACTCGTTTGGGATTGAAGTGGTGTGCTGGCTGGCTCGCCCGCTGATTCAATGTCCATGGATACCACCGTTTTGTTTTGGCAATGAAAAATAAAATGTCGCGCCGCCGTCCACGATGCCTTCCGCCCAGGTCCTTCCGCCGTGCCGACGAATGATGCGCTGGACGTTCGCCAGACCGATGCCTGTACCCTCGAATTCTTCGTGGCTGTGCAAACGTTGAAATACGCCGAATAGTTTCTCGGTATATTTCGGATCGAAACCAGCGCCGTTGTCGCGAATGAAGATCACCGTCTCGCCTTGGCCACCAGGAGCGCAACCGATTTCGATTTTGGCCTGGGCGCGAGCGCCGGTGAATTTCACCGCGTTGGAAAACAGATTGACCAACACCATTCGCAGCAAGGCACGATCGGCTTGCACGGGTGGCAGCGGGTGGATTTTCCACGCGATATTTTGTTTTTTTGTCTCTGCCTGAAAATCGCCCAACGTTTCCCGGACCAGCTCGTCGAGGTTGACCTCCATCTTTTGCAATTCTGCACGCCCGAGGCGCGAGAACGCCAGCAGGTCATAAATCAAATTTCCCATCAGTTTTGCCGACTGGAAAATCTGTGTCAGTTGCTGCTGGTTTTTTTCTGAAAGCGATGGCTTGGCGTCTTCTTGCAGCGCTTCCACGTAGCCCATGACAGAGCGCAACGGCGCGCGTAAATCGTGGGAGACAGAATAACTGAACGCCTCCAGTTCATGGTTGGCCGTTTGCAGTTCTGCCGTGCGTTCGAAGACACGTTGTTCCAAGTCCGCGTTGAGACGGCGCATTTCATCTTGCGCGCGTTTGCGCTCCGTGATGTCGCGGATGTTGCATTGGATCACGTTGCGGTCGCCGGCTTGATACACGTTGCTGACAAACTCCACGGCGATCTTGCGACCGTCCCTCGTTTCCAGTGGCAGGTCTTCATAGCGGACATACCGGTCATTTTGTAATCGCTCCAACATGACCTGGTTCGATTCGATATCCTTGAATGGACTAAGTTCGCCAACGGTTTTTCCAATCATTTCATTGCGTGAAAAACCTAATAGTTCAAAAAGAAAAGGGTTCACCTCGGTGATGCGTCCTGTATCAGCGTCCAGAATCAGGATGCCGTCCTTTGCCGCTTCGAATAACCGACGATAACTCAGTTCGGAGGCGCGGAGTGCCCGTTCCATCCGCGTGTCGGTTCCGTGCGCGTCTTGATTTTTCTGTGTCACGGCTTCGTCACGAGCCACTTTTTTCTTGGATAATGACGGCCGCCGCTCGGTTGATAAAATTGTTGAGTCTTTAGAATTCACGATGAAAGAAATAAACAGAGAACCTCTTCAGTCGCCATGGGGTGTTCACCTGATGGGGGAAGTTTGCCTCTATGAGCCTGTCTGAAAAGTAGCGTCGGCCATCTTGGCTGACGTAGAGACGTGGCGTCTCGCCCGGCGGAAGAAACGCAAGAACAGGCGATAGAGACAGCGAATTTTTGTGTCCCACCCAACGTGGACGTTTTTTCCGGGTGCCGGGACGCGCGCCCTCCATCCCGCCCATGCGGGACCAGAGGCCCGACGCTACATTTTCCAACAGTCTCTAAGTCCTTTGCCAACCGAAGCCCGCAGCTATGTTATTTTCCGCGATAGTTGCCTGGATTTCGCAGACGATCCAGCCGCTCGGCTTCCAACTCTTTCCGCTTGTGCGCTTCAGTCCTCCGCACGGTGCGCTGGCCCACTCTGGTTTTGGAAAGGACAAGAATGCCAAGCTTTTCCAGGACGCGAACCATTTCAGGAATAAATCCTTTCATGCGGATTGCAACCATATCGCTGATTTCAAACTTCTGGCTTATGACCACAAGTTGGTGAAGTAGCATGTTCTGCGTAATGTCACTCTTTGGGCAGCGGCTGGTCAGGACGACTGGCTCTCCAATCGTCGATCCGCCCAACCGTTTTTTACTGCGAAAGCCTTCCAAAATTTCGATTGCGTCTCGATGGTCGGGACATTATGGCTTCGTCGCATCTACCTTGGCCTTGTCAAGCGCAGCCTGGGCGTCGGCTTTCTTCTTATCGGCGTCCAGTTGTGCTTGATCAATTGTCTTGTTGGCCTCGATTTTCGCCTTGTCTATCTCCGCATTAATCTCCGCTTGTTTCTTCGCTTCCTTGGCATTGGCGTCCACGGCTTTTTTCTGATCATTGATGGCCGCTTTGGTGTCCTCCTTACGATCTTCAATAGAAGCTTTTTCCTGGTTGCAGCCTACGAGGGCAATGGTGGTGAGCATGACGAATAGTGTTTGTTTCATAGTTTTCAGTTTTTGGTTTTCCGATTTCATGTAAGAAGAATCGCGGAGATTCAAGCCGGGCGCCATGGGGTGATTGCCCCATGGTGCCGCTAATTGAATTCAGATTTACTTCTTGAGGGTGGGGAACGTTTTTTAGAAAGCGTTCAAGGAGTCGTTGCGGCGGGCTGCATGTTCTTGCGTGGCAGCCCGCCGCTTCGTTTTAAAACCAACCGCCAGAAAAAAATATGTTTGATCAATGGAAAGTGCTTCACCTCGATGAGATTGAGTCCGAAAATATTTTGTTTTGCCGTGCGCTGGCGCACGAAGAATTCGCCGGCGACTGCGAGTCGGTAAGTAGCATCCTTAAAGCAAAAAACTATCTGGAACGCGCCCTCTACACTCCGCAGTTGCTCTCACGCCCCGACATTATTGTCATCAATTGGCATCCTGACTATGACGCGTCCGTTCTGGAATTCGTATCCTGGGTTCGCAACCAGCCGCAGCTTCTCGCCACACCTGTCATCGTCTTCATCAAACCGGAATTGTCGTTAGCTGATCGAGAAAGCGCACAACGTCACGGTGTCACTGAACTAATTATCAGGCCAGACACCTTCGAAGATCTCCTGCTGGAAATCAATGCGTTGCTCGACCGCTGCGCGAACCGGTGCGTGGGGCGGAAGTCAGTTGTCAAAACTTAAGAGGTGTCTGAAAGTGTAGCGTCAGCCATCTTGGCTGACGTGGAAGACGTGCGTCCCGCCGCCCGGAAAGAACATCCACGTTGGGTGGGACGCAAAAATTCCAGTCTCGATCGCCTGGTCTGGCTTTTCTTCCGCCGGGCGAGACGCCCGCAGCTACAGGGCCGTTCCTTAACCGACTTTTCAGACGGTCTCATAGGATGTTTACTCCATTTAACGCACGTCATCCCCCGGCTCCTCCTACCCGTTCATCTCAGTGCATCGTCTTCAGCAAATGATCCAGCGAGACAGTAGCAAAGCTCGTGGCGGAGTCGCTCATCGCGTAAGGTATCACAAGTTCTCCGCCGTGCCGCAATGCTCCGCAAATATAAACGACGTTGGGCACATAGCCGTCCCGTTCGGTTTCGTTCGGGGACAGCAGCGGTTCGCGCAAACGTCCGATGACGCGGGTGGGATCCTTCAAGTCGAGTAGGAACGCCCCGATGCAGTATTTGCGCATGGCCCCGACGCCGTGGCTTAACACCAGCCAGCCGGCTTCGGTTTCAATTGGCGAACCGCAGTTGCCCATTTTGATGAATTCCCACGGTTGCGCGGGCGAGAGCAGGATTTTAGGGTCAGCCCAGAAATGAATGTTGTCCGAAAACATGATGAGAATGTTCTCGTCGTCCTGGCGGGAGATCATGGCGTAATGGCCGTCAATCTTCCGCGGGAACAGCGCCATGCCTTTATTTTGCACGGCGGGACCGTTCAGCGTAATGAATTTAAAATGGAGGAAGTCTGGTGTCTCCAGAAGTTGGGGTAGGATGATTTTTCCATCGTAAGCCGTGTAGGTCGCGTAGTAGGTGACCGTGCCGTCGTCGTTGGCGAAGCGGACAAAGCGCGCGTCCTCGATCCCGTTGGTCTGGCTGGGCGTAGATGGAAAGATGACGCGTTGCGAGACGGGCTGATCTTCGGCAAAGCAGACTTCATAATTTGACTCAGCAAGCAACAGGATGCCACGCGCCGCCCGATCTGCCATCGCGTCGGATGCCTCCGCGTGCTTGCGCTCCGCCGGCAACACCTGGCGCAGATCTTTCATCGTGAACGACTCGGGGAGTTGCTCCAGCACGCTGCGGCCAAACTTGTTTTGCACGCCCAGTTCCTGAAGCTTGCGGGCGAACAGCGGCTTGTCGTAAACCCCATTCGGCACGCGCTCCGGTTCCGTCGCAAATTCCACCGGGGGCGTGAGGGTGATGCGGTGCCGCCCGCTGACGACCCCTTCGCGAAAGGTGATGGATGAAATGTGCCCTTCACCCGTTGCGCGCAAACTCAGGATGAAACGCAGCGCACCCCTGGGCACTCCGGTTTGGTCCGGGTGTGGAACGATGGATGGATTAAATAACGCCGCCGATTCAGGAGAATACTCGTGGGTGAAATAGGAGCCAATGAGGGTCCGGCGTTTTGGCGAGGGTTTTTTTGTCCCAGTGATGAGATGGCTGACTTGGGTAAACCGATTTTGGAAGAACTTCTCCACCGCATGATGCCGATTTTCGAACTCCGCCATTACACCACCGAGCACGCGTGCGACCTCCGCTTCGGACAACGCCATGACCTGCGTCATGATTCGCCGCGCGATGTCTTCGGTGGTCGGACGGAAAGGACGCATCAACACGCGCGAATGGTCGGGGGTCAGAGTGGGGCCAATGCGTTTGGCGTGGATAATTGGAGAGTTGAGATGGGTCATAATTGTTTCTGCCGTGCGATCCTGACCAGCGGTGGCTATTTTCCAGACGGTTCCTTAAAACTGGTCAACGTATTTTGCAACGCCTGCATCTCCGCCAGCGCAAGCAGGAACGCGAGGGTGGACTCCGCACCCTGGTTTTGGCTTAAGCGATCAATATGCAAACCGTCGCGACAGCCGCCGGTGGTGGCGTCGTAAAGCGCGAGGCCCAAATCGTTGCGGCCGAGAAACCACTCGAAAGCGCGGCGCGTTTCTGCAATCCAGAACGCATTGTTCGTTGCCTGGCAGGCTTCGATGCACGCCGATATCGTGGTCTGGGCTTCGATCGGTTGTTGATCAAAGAGCGCGCGGTCCTGGCCGCGCTGATAAAATCCATTCGAGCCAATGGGCCGAAAGGAACCGGCGTCCGAAGTTTGAATTTTGACCAGCCAGCGCAACGTCTTCAGGCCGAGTTCCATCATGGCGGGGTTGTTCATCCTGCGGCCGCTGAGAATCAGGGCGTGTGGCAACTTCGCGTTGGCATAGGAAACCGTGTCCTCGAACCAATGCCACTCCTCCGTCGCGGCATCGTGGTAACGTTGCACGAGCTTCGCGGTCAGTTGTTCGCGAAATTGCGTCACCTGCCGGTCGCCGCTGAAGCGCTGAAGGTATTCGTCAATGCCGATGAGCGCGAACGCCCAGGCGCGGGGCGAGGTGAAGTCGGCGACTGCGGGCAGGGCTTGCTCGAATAGTTGCGCGGCCAGCATTTGAAAACTGCCTTGGCCCGCTTGCGCCACGCACAGACCGAGCGCCCACAACGCCTGGCCGTGACAATCCTCCGAGCCAACCTCCTCCAGCCAACGTCGCTCGAAGCTCATGAAGTTGCGAAAGCGTCCGCGCTCGCAGTCGAAGGCGTGATTCAGAAACGCCATATACGTGACCGCGCGCCTGCCAATCCGTGGACTACCATGACCCAGTCGTTTCAACATCAGCGCCAGCACCAGGGCGCGCGCGTTATCGTCGGTACAATAACCTTCTGCAAAATTCGGCACGGTGAAGCTGGCGTGCTGGAAGATTCCCGTCGAATCACTCAGGCGAAAAAGATGGTCGAGCTTCAACTCCGGCAGTTGCCCCGGCTGCTCATCAAGCGTTTTGATCGGCGACGATTTTCTCCCCACAAAACTGTGGTCATGACGCGCCTGCTCGAAAGACTTCACGTAAAGTTGCGCCACGCGGCTCCACACCATATCGCGCCCCAGCTTGTAGGCGTTCTTGCGCATGGAATGGCGGAGTGTTTCATCGCGCAGCAGCTCAACCACGGCGTCGGCGATGGCTTTGGCGTCCCGGAACGGCACGAGCTTGCCGCGTTCCTCGGTCAACAATTCTGCTGCGTGCCAGTACGGCGTGGACACGACGGCGTTTCCGGCGCCGAAGGCGTAGGCCAGCGTGCCCGAAGTGATTTGCGCCTCGGTCAGGTATGGGGTGAGATAAATGTCCGCCGCGCCAATAAAGCGCATCAATTCCTCCAACTCGACGAACCGGTTGAAAAACACGACGTGTTTCTGCACCCCGAGATCTTTCGCGAGCCGCTCCAGGCTCAAGCGATACGCTTCACCTTCATGGCGCAAAAGATGGGGATGAGTCTGCCCGAGCACGATGTAAACGGCGTTCGGAAATTCGCGGATGATGTCGGGCAGAGCGCGCAAGGCGAACTCGATGCCTTTATTGGGCGACAATAAACCAAACGTCAGCAGCACCTGTTTGCCCGCAACGGCGAACTCGTCTTTGAAATAATTCGCGTCGGCAAATGGCAGGTCAGGAATACCATGTGGGATGAGATCAATTTTGGTTTCGGGTGCCTGATAACCGTCGCGCAGAAATTCCCGGCCGCGCTCGGTCATCACCACCAACCGGGTCGAGAGGCGAATCAAATCGCGCATCACGCGGCGTTGCTCGGAATTTGGCTCGCGCAATACCGTATGCAGAGTGGTGACAATCGGCATCCGCAATTCACGCAACAACGCCAAAACGTGACTGCCGGCGGCTCCTCCAAAAATTCCAAACTCATGCTCGACGCAAAGAACATCCACGTCGCTGATGTTCAGGAAATCCGCCGCGCGCAAATACGAGGACAAGTCCTGCTCCGCGATTTCAAAGCGCACCTCCGCCGGATAATCATAGCCCTCCTCAATGTCATTCACCGGCACGACCGGACATTGCATGGCCGGAAATTCCGACGCCACGGCGCACCGCAAATCGGTGGTAAACGTCGCAACGCCGCATTTCCTCGGCAAATAATCGCCGAGAAATGCCACTTTGCGGATGCTGGACAATTTTTTCATGGAACGTTGCCTCAACTATGCGGCAGAGATCATCAATCTGTCTTTATAATTTGGGGCCGTTCTGGACTCATCCCACGGCATTAACCCCGATGTACAGTTGCGTTGCTTTCAGCGCCTTCAGGCGTGACCACAAACGTCTGAATTCCTGTGGAATCGCAGACAATCGGCCCAACGCCGGTCCCATTGAATACCGTAATACTGTATTGAAGCGTGTCGCCGATGTGTGCATCCGGCGCATCGGTGAACAGCAAAATCTCCAAGCCACTGCCGGTACATCCCACCGGTGATGAGTCGGCGCGAGCGGAAGGCGCGCTGAATAAGAACAAAAACAATCCGGCCAACAATACCATGAAGATGAAATGTCCGGCCTTTCGCTGCCTGGCGGATAATGGCGCCTTTCTCTTGGAAGATTTAGCCCGAACTCCGAAGTAGCGGCGGGCGTCTCGCCAGTAGTGTTCGGCCAATAGTGTGCTTTTGGAAACAGTGCGGGCGGGGGATCAGGCCATGGAGAGCCAAAGCCGCCAAAGAACCGGGTGGAGTAAGTCAGGCTGGGCAATCCGGGCAAAGCTCCGCCTTGACCGCTTCCAGAGTGAATGTTCTCCGGACGGTCAGGCGGCTCGTTTTTTGCGTTGGCGGGTCTGCTTCTGTAGTAAGGCGACGACTTCCTCGGCGCTGGCCCAGCCCATCACCATAAATTGCAAGAGTTCCAGCGCGCGTTTGTTGGGCCGCTCGCCACTGAAGAGTTGCAGGAGTTGCGCGGCGATCAACGTGAGGTAAATCTGCACGGTCACGCCGTCACGGCTCTCCGCCAGCCAATG
>JAYVSV010000150.1:0-14648 GCA_043775015.1 Verrucomicrobiota bacterium | reverse complement strand
GTTTGGTGGGAGACATCTTGAAACCGTTACTGCCTGCTGATCCGTGTTTATCCGTGTCCATCCGTGGTTAAAAGAAATCCCAACTGCATGGATTCGGTTAAGAGCCTGAGCTTTCACTCTCTGTCACGATTGATTTCAGTGTGGCCACGTAAGCGCCGTCCACTCCATCGACGAACGGCAGGAGTTCGCGTTCACTTTCCAAGGTGAACTGCTTGTGTTCGGTCAGAAACTGTTTCACTACCTCCTGATTTTCTTCCGGCTCAAGGCTGCACGTGCTGTAAACCAGGACTCCGCCGGGTTTGAGGCGCGGCGCAGCGCGGCGCATGAGATTTAATTGCGTTTCGCGCAGGCGTTGGATTTCGTCAGGCTGAATGCGCCAGCGCAAATCCACGCGGCGGCGCATCACGCCCGTATTCGAGCAAGGCGCGTCGATGAGAATGCGGTCGAAGCGCAGCGACGGCTTTTCGATCATGTGTTCCGGCGCGATGGATGGCTCAACACAAGTTAGACCCAAGCGCAGGCAGTTTTCCTTCACGAGATCGAGGCGTTCCCAGTCGATGTCTTGCGCAAAAACTTTCCCGCGATTCTGCATGAGTTGCGCGATATAGGTGGTCTTCCCTCCGGGCGCGGCGCAGAGGTCGAGAATGGTTTCGCGCGGTTTCGGATCCAAAACTTTGACAGCCAGCAGCGTGCTCGGGTCTTGAATATAAAAAAGACCTTTCTGAAAACTTTTAAGCTTGGCCAGCGGCGGATGCGACTCCAATTCGAAAACCAGATCGTCGGCCGTCCAATCGAATTTTCGCGCGATGAATTTCACCCCTTCGATGTCCCACATGTTCATCAACTCCTTGGCCGTGCCGAGTTTCAAGGTGTTGACGCGGGCAAAAGTTTTCGGCGGCGTGTTGTTCCAACTCATTAACTCGGCGGTCTTTTTCGCGCCCCAGCGCGCCTGCCATCGCGCATAAATCCATTGCGGATGCGAATAGCCGATGGCGGGTTCGGTTTGCTTGATTTGCTCCAAAAGTTTCTCGGTCTCTTCCCGTTCGCGCGTGTAGGTGCGCAAAACGGCGTTGATGAAACCGGCTTGCGCGACGAATCCCAATTTCTTGGCGATTTCAACGGTTTCGTGAACGGCGGCGTGGTTGGGAATCCGGTCGAGCCAAAACATCTGGTAGAGGCCAATGCGCAGCAGGATGACGAGATTAATTTTTTGCTCGCGGCCTTCGGTCTTGCGGGCGATGAGCCAGTCGAGCGTTTCCTGCCAGCGGGCGATTCCGTAAACGAGTTCCTGGCAAAGCGAGCGATCCACCGGGGAAATTCGCGCCTCCGCCAGTTCGCGTTCGAAAATGTTTTCGACAAAATCGGGTTCAGTTTCGCGCAACTGCAGCACGCGCACGGCAATTTCTCTTGGTTTTTGTACAGCCACGCCTCATAATCACATTCGCGAGACGGGATGCGAGAATTTTGTCAGTGTCACCTCGTTTGGAGTTCCGCCTTGAGGCGGCAAGAGTAAAGTGAATGTTGCGAACCGCCTCAATCCGGAACTCCAAACAGGAACTCCAAACCCACTTGCTCCATCGCGAGAAAGTATCGTTCATTTTATGAAAGAAGAGTTTGAAAAACTGGTTGCTGCGGGAAAATTGACCAAACAGCAAGTTGAACCGCTGGTTACTTTGACGGAAAGCCGTTATTGCATGCACCGCAGTTGGGGGTTTGGAAAAATCACCACCATCGACACCGTTTTCGCTCGTTTCGTCATCGATTTTCCTTCCAAGTCGGGTCACACGATGGATCTCGCTTTTGCGGCAGATTCGCTCAAGCCGATTCCTCCCGGCCACATCCTCGCCCGCAAACTGGCCGACCTGAAATCATTGCAGCAGATGGCCGCGTTGCATCATTTGGATCTTATCAAACTCGTTCTGGAAAGTTACGGAGGCCGCGCCACGATGGACCAAATCCAACAGGCGCTGGTTCCCGACGTCATCGTGGAGGATTGGAAAAAATGGTGGGAAGCGGCGAAACGCGAGTTGAAGAAAGACGGGCATTTCCAATTGCCGCAAAAAAAATCCGAGCCGGTCATTTACCAGAATAAAGAAACGTCATTGCAAGAGCGTCTCATGGTGGAGTTTCGCGCAGCCAAAGGTTTGAAAGCGCGCCTGAACGTCGCCTACGAAGTGGCCAAAAGCATCACCGATTTATCCGATAAAAAATCTGTCGGCGACGAGGCCATTGCCACGTTGAACACGGAAATCCTGACGCATCAACGCACCCAGCCCGCCGTGGCGTTGGAAGCAATTTTCGTTCGCGACGACATCCGCGAAGCGATTGGCGCACCTGTTCCCGAAAAAGAAATTTCCACAAAATCCTTTTGGATGCAGGAATCGAAATTCGGCCAGGTGCTCGAAGCCATTCCCGCCGCCAAACATCGGCGTGCGCTGGAATCTTTCAAGGAAGCCAACCCGAATCTCTGGCAGGACGCTCTGCTCGCCACGATCAACAGCGTCTCGACCAAACTTGCGGGCGAGATGGCGCACGCGCTGATCCAGGGCGGCAAATTTGAAATGCTCAAAGAAACGTTGGCGCGGGCGATCAGCCAGCATCAAGCCAGCAGCGATCTGCTTTTGTGGCTCGCCAAAGATCGGTCCGACACCTACGCCGACATTCTCGGGCCGGAAGTATTTCGCGCCATGCTCACCTCGATGGAACGCGATCAGTTCAACGAAAAGCGCTCGAATAAATTGCGCGACTTTATCCTCGATGACCCAACCTTGCTGGTGGAATTGATTGGCTCAGCGGATCTGGAAATCATCAAGGATTTGACGCGCGCTTTGCAACTCTCGCCTTGTTTCGACGACATGGACAAGCGTTCGTTGCTGGCGCGGATCGTGAAAACTTATCCCGCTGTCCAATCGATGATTTCCGGCGAATCCACCAAGCAGGAAGCATCCTTGCAGGTTTCGTGGGAAAGTCTGGAACGTCGCAAAAACGATTACCAGGAGATCGTGCAGAAAAAGATTCCGGCAAATTCAAAGGAAATCGCCATTGCGCGCAGCTACGGCGATTTGCGCGAAAATCACGAATATAAAGCCGCCAAGGAAATGCAGAAAATCCTGATGCGCCAGAAATTTGAATTGGAAACGCAGCTCTCTCGCGCGCGCGGAACCGATTTCGCCAACGTCAAAACCGACGTGGTTGGCATCGGGACCAAAGTCGCCGTGACCGACATGAACACCAGGCAGAGCGAAACGTTCAACATCATGGGCGCCTGGGATTCTGAACCCGATAAAGGAATTATCAGTTACCTCACGCCCGTGGCCCAGGCGTTGATGAACAAAAAAGCCGGCGAGGAAGTGGATTTGGATTTGGAAGGAACCATAAAACGTTTTCGCGTCGATTCCATTGCCGCCGCCCGGCCGTCATAATTTCCAGGAAAGCCGGAGGCGGGGCGCAGGGGAAATTTCAATCCAAGAGGTCTTCTGGCTTCACGCCATCTGCACGATTCAACCCGTCATAGCGTTGATGCTCCGCCCCTTGGCCCCTACAATCAATGCTAGCCTTGGAGGTTAGTCGGCGACATTGTCATGTCTTCTTGGCTTGCCTTGGTCTAATCAACCAGAAAACCACCAGTCCAATAACAACACCGTAGGGAACTCCAATAAGCAAAATGCGAAGTGAACTCCAAGTCCCTATGTAGATAGGCTCCGGAAGCCAACTAAACGGAAACCACAACCAACGAAAAGCTTCGCGATACACTTCGTTCTCAACGGGCGCAGGATAGCCAGTCTGCGCCGAGGCTTTGCCGCTTACGTGGAAACATAGCCACCAAGTCGCAAATCCAAACGCCAGCGCAACAAAATGTCTCGTAGAAAATCTCACACGCGATGCCGCCTAGACCCGTTCCGGATCACCGACCCCGCGCCAGTGACGCCCGGCCTGTAACTCAGACGTGATCGCGGGGTTCGGTGCATCCGGTTTGTTAGGACTTTGTGTCATTTGACCAAGATTGTCAGGGCGGCGGCCTTGATCTGACCTTGCCAATAAGTTTCAGGCGCGGGTTGTTTTGGATAGCCGCCAGACATAAACTGGTAGCCAATCGTGTAAAGCCCAGCCTTGCCGAGGTTGGGAAAAACAGGGGTCGGCAACTCCAGCGTCTCTTCGACCACCGTGTGCGGGGGAAGCTCCAAAAATGAACCCGTTCCAAGCATATAGTCCTTCATCGGGCCTCGGTAGGAAATCGCGCCTTCAGGACCCAGAATAGCGAGTCCAGAAGAATGAGCATAAAATGGGTCTCCAAAAGGACGAAGTATTGTAAGCGGCTTCTCGCTGTTATTTCTTACCGCACATCGAACAGCAATGGTCTCTTTGACGCTGAAAGTGGTCTTGTCCACAGCAAAGCAGACGGAAACCTTCCCATCACGCGAATCTTTCCATTCTGACAGTGTCTTCGGGGTCAATGTCTCGTGGTAGGTCTTCGTCTCAGCCGCGTGCAGGCAAAAAGCTGAAAGAACGAATATGGTGAAATAGGCAAATCGGAGGTTCATAGTGCTTCGTTCTATACCCTATGGCTTAACAAAAAGTTGAAGAGGGTGTTTGATTTCGGAGGGCGGGTGATCGGCGTGTGCCGACCTATCCGCAGGATGAGAGGCGTTTGTCGCGCCTGATTCAACAATGAAAGAAAGCAAACACCCATGAAAAAAACTGTGCAATATATCGGTCTGGGCGTCCACAAAGAAACGACAGCCCTTTTTATTGTGACACCGGCAGTCGGCGGCGAAATTGATTCGTTCTCCAAAGAATTATAAATGACTCAGCCCCTGCTGGTTTCTCGACATTTAAATTCGAGTTTGGTAACCACTCCCTGTGACTGAAAACACGCCCAGCCTGTTGTTGCTGATTCCAGCTTACAACGAAGAACGCCGGATCGAACCGGTGTTGCGGGAGTATGCTGAGTATTTTCGGAAAAATTATTCGGGAAAATTTCAACTGGTCGTGGTGCTGAATGGTTGTCGCGACAACACCTTGAATGTCGTCCAAAGAGTTTCGGCGGATTTTCCCGAGGTGCAATCACGAGAGTTCGCCGCGCCCATCGGAAAAGGTGGAGCGTTGATCGAAGGATTGAAACTCGCCCCGCTCGCGGAATTGATCGGCTACGTCGATGCCGACGGTGCCACTGATCCAAAGGCGTTTCACGATCTGGTCAAGCATGCGGACGAGGCCGATTGTGTGATTGGCTCACGCTGGATTGAGGGTGCCATTTTGCATCAGTCGCAATCAGGCCAGCGCCAGTTTGCCAGCCGTGTTTTCCACATGATCGTGCAGACATTTTTTCGCATGAACATTCGCGACACGCAATGTGGCGCGAAGGTCTTGCATCGCGCCGCTTGCGAACGAATTCATGCGACGTTGTGCATTGCCGATATGGCGTTCGATATCAACCTGCTTTATTCGCTGAAACGCGCCGGGTTGCGCGTGCTGGAAGTTCCCACGGAATGGACCGATAAAATTGGTTCCAAAGTCACCTTGGGCAAAACCTCGCTGACGATGCTGCTCTCGGTGATTCGACTTCGCCTCATTTATTCGCCCCTCTACAAATGGCTCAGACCGCTGCGTCCGCTTGAAGGCTGGGTGTATAAAAAGTTGAGTGCGCCACAACCACTTTCAACCCGGAACAGACTGGCGCGGCACAATCGCATGACCGACGAATCCTCGACTTCCGTTCAGGCAACGAAAACGGAGAAGACTTAACGGGCCAATTTCAAACCGGCCGCAAATTCCTTGCAACCAATTGACGGTTAAGAATTCCGCTCTTAAAGATTTGGCGTTTCGATCGCGGCCACAATTTCTTTCGTCTTCCTGCCCCACGTAAACACGGCGATCACGGCGAGAAACAAAAGATTGAAAAGCCCAAGAATTTGAATAACTCCGACGAATGACGTTCCCAACAAGGTCAACGTTGTAAAATATCCGGCGATCACGAGCAGAAGGTAAGGGACGACGCGAAACTGTTTCCGAGCCATCAAGTTGTTCAGGAGCACGTTGGCCAATCCCAGCGGCAACATGCACCAAACAAACCAGGGGATCAGTTTCGCGAGCAACAAAACGTCCGTCGTCCGGTTGGTGAACCATTCAAAACGCGCGGCTGAAAGATAGGGTTTCAGAAGTTCAGGATTTATGGCGAAGTGCTTCAGACAAATTGCGGCGACCGTGCAACCCGCCGCAGCAAGTCCGCACATCGCCGCCGTCGCCAGCAACGTGTATCCGAGGACGTTGGTTTTCTTCCCGTGTGAAATGTTGTGCACGATTTTTGGAAACATCACCATCGTAAGCGGCGCAGCGAAGGCGACTAATCCGCGTCCAAACATTCCGGAAGCAGAGTAAATTCCCGTCAGATCCTGCCCAAAAACCGCCCGGACAAAAATCATGTCGGCGCTTAAAATAAATTGCCCGGCACCAAGGCCAAGCGTGAGCGGGATGATTCTTCCCAACCAATTTTTCCAATCGAAGTCAAATTTCGGTTTCACGCGCAACCAAACCGAGCGGCTTGGTATTGCGGCAATCAAAACGCCGATCGAAATTCCGAGAAACGTCCCGGTGATCGCGCCCGTTGCGCGGCCTTGGAAGAGCAGCACGATTACAGCGACAGCGACAAACCGCCCAAGCCCATTGGCAATGGCGACCCAACCCATCCACCAAAATTTCTGCTGACCCTGCAAGATTCCGGTCAGGATCGGACCCCAGAGCTGGGTCAACCCAATCAAGATCGTCATCCAAAGCGCCATCGGTTTTGTAATGCTGAGTCCTTCGAAAAACTTCTTCTGGAAAACAAAAACAAACAGCGCCCAGGCAAACCAAAGAAAAAAAGTCCAGGTTAACAACGTCTTGACGGCGACGATCAGACGTTCTTTTGCCTCCGAAGAAATGGAAGCGGCCGTTTGTTGCGCAAAAACACTTTGCAAACCGAGACCGGGAATTGCCATCAGATTCACCATTGCCAACAACGCCCCGAAAAGTCCGTATTCTTTGTCGCCAAGAATGGGCGCGAGCACATGCACCGCCAACATGCAAACGCCGCTGAGAAAAGTCGTGATGACCATCCAGGTACCCTGCCGCGCAAAATCTTTTTTGGGATCTCCTGTGCTCATGTTCAAGGCAGCGTGTCGAAAAATCTGACCAGCATGGCGGTCGATTGCTCAAGGGACTTGACTGAAATCCATTCGTCAGAAGTGTGGGCCTGCGCAATATTTCCCGGACCGAAAACGATGCTCGGAATTCCTGCCTGCGACAAAACGGCTGCGTCACAAAAATAGTCCACGCCAACCGGTTTCGTCTGGCCTGCCGTGCGAAAAAATTGCTGCACGAGCGGCAATTTGAAATCCGTTTCCAAGGCGAGGCACGAAGTGGGTTTGGAGCTGGCGATGGTGGCGTTTAATTTTTTCTGCCGAAGAAATTTCTGCATTTCGCGTCGAACACTTTGTTCCGTTTCGCCGGGCAGCGTCCGGCGATCAATCGTGATTGCGCAATGATCTGGAACAATATTCGCCTGCGTGCCGCCCGAAATTGTCCCGACGCTGACCGACGCTCGGCCGAGCAGAGGATGCTGCTTTCGTCGCAACTGCGCAGCGTAACCCGTTTCCAAAAGATCAACCACGCGAGCCATTTCATGCACTGCATTTTTGCCGAACTCAGGTCGCGATCCGTGCGCCGCTTTGCCGCGCGTTTCCAATCGCAGCCACAAACTTCCTTTGTGCGCGGTGACGATTTTGCATTCCGTCGGCTCGCCCACGATGGCGAGGTCCACTTTGAAACCACTTGCAGCCAACGCGCGCGAACCGGTTTGGCCATCCTCTTCATCGACCAATCCGGCGAAAATAATTTCGGTTTGCGCCGGGCGATTGGCGCGCTGAGACAATGCGATCAATGCGGAAAGCATCGCGGCGATGGAACCTTTCGTATCGCACGCGCCACGTCCGTAAATGCGTCCGTTCTTTTCCACCGGCGAGAATTGTGCAGCGTTGGCCAGCGGCACGGTGTCGAGGTGCGGTGCGAGGAGAATTCGTTTTGTTATTCTTCCGAAGGGAGTGAAGCGCGTAATGAAATTGGATCGACCGGGTGAAACATTTTGAAATTCAACCGGCAACCCGGCTCGCGCCGCAGTCGCCGCGAGAAAATCAGCCACGCGTTGTTCCCCGGCTTGTGGATCGCCCACCGGCACAAAGGCAGGATTCACACTCGGCACCGCGATCAACTCACGCAGCAATTTTTTAGAGTCGCTCATTTTTTTGAGCGAAACCAGTTCACGAATTTAGGAATGCCCTGTTCGATTTTGACTTGTGGATTATAGCCCAGTTGCGCCTTTGCCTTCGAAATATCCGCGAAAGTAATCGGCACGTCGCCGGGTTGCGGCGGTTTGCGGTCGATGATCGCTTTTGCGCCCAAGGCATTTTCCAGCAACTCGATGAGGTAACTCAGCGTCACCGTTTGCGATTCGCCGAGGTTGAATATTTCAAAACCAAATTCCCTGGTCGTGCAGGCGAGGATTCCATCGACGGTATCGGATACGAAGGTGTAATCACGCGCGGTTGAGCCATCGCCGAAAACGGGAATTGGTTTTCCGGCGGTGATCAGCTCAGCGAATTTGTGAATCGCCAGATCGGGTCGCTGGCGAGGTCCGTAAACGGTAAAAAAACGAAGCATCGCCACGTCCATTCCGTAGATGTGGTGGTAAACGTGGCCGAGCGATTCGCAGGCAAGTTTGCTGGCGGCGTAAGGCGAGATTGCAGAAAAAATCGGATCCGCTTCGGAGAACGGAACTTTTGCATTTACTCCGTAAACCGAGGACGACGAGGCGATTGTGATTTTCTTGATGCCGTTCAAACGTGCCGCTTCGAGCAAGTTCACCGTTCCTTCGACATTGACGCGCTGATAAAGCGCAGGTTCGGCGAGACTCGGGCGAACGCCAGCGCGCGCGGCGAGATGAACGATCTGGTCGAACTTCACTTCGCGAAACAATTCATCGAGTGCGCTTCGATCCGTGATGTCGCCGTGAACAAAAGTAAACGGTCTGGCGAGCGCCTGGATTTCTCGGATGTTCCGTTGCTTGATCGCGATGTCGTAAAAAGAATTCAGGTCATCCAAAGCCCAAACAGCGTGACCGCCGTCGAGCAATCGTTCGCAAAGATTCGAGCCAATGAAGCCCGCGCCGCCTGTGACTAAAAAATTCACTTAACAAATGATGCGGAGCAGAGTTGAAACTTCAAGGCTGAGTTTTGTTCCCTCTTAATCTTAATCCTACTCTTAATCTTTTAGAGAGAGATGAGGATTATGATTACGGGTAAGATTAAGAACAACGGCCAAACCCTAACTTTGAATTTGAAATTTTGAATTTAAAATCCATTATTCGCCCCGATGAACGAACCCATTCTCCAACTCGATTTGCCCGGAATCAAAAAAATGCGCAGCGGAAAAGTCCGCGAAGTTTTTGATTTGGGCGACGCGTTTCTTCTCGTCGCCACCGACCGTATTTCTGCATTCGACTGTGTGATGCCGAACGGCATCCCAAGAAAGGGTGAGGTTCTCACGCAAATTTCGCATTTTTGGTTCGAGAAATTTTCTTCGCTCGTGCCCAACCATTTGCTCGCCAAAGCCAGCGATTCGCTACCGAAAAATCTGCAACCGTTCGCCTCTCAACTCGCGCGCCGCTCGATGATTGTGAAAAAGGCGCAACCGCTCGCCATCGAATGCATCGTGCGCGGCTATCTTTCCGGCAGCGGTTGGAAGGAATATAAAAAATCAGAGACCGTTTGCGGCATCAAATTGCCTGCCGGACTAACCGAATCCGCCGAATTGCCCGAGCCTATTTTCACGCCGTCCACCAAAGCTGAATCAGGACACGACGAAAACATTTCTTTCGAGGAGGCGTGTGGAATTGCCGGGAACGATGTCGCCACACAAGCGCGTGACTTGAGTCTTAAAATTTACAAAGCCGGGCGTGATTACGCCCGTCAACGCGGCATCATCATCGCCGACACGAAATTTGAATTCGGCATTTACGAGGGAAAATTGATTCTCATCGATGAAGTCTTGACGCCCGATTCCTCACGCTTTTGGCCCGCCAACGAGTATCAACCCGGCAAAGGCCAGCCAAGTTTCGACAAACAATTCGTCCGCGATTACCTCGAAACTTTGGATTGGAACAAACAACCGCCCGCACCCGCGTTGCCAAAACATGTCGTCGAAAAAACGACGGAGAAATATTTGGAGGCGTTTGAGAAGCTGACGGGCAGACAACTTTGAAGCATGAGTGAAAAACGCGACATCGCGGGTTTGTGGTGGTTATCAACAAAGCCTGATGAACGCTGGACTGGAACGCTTACACTTGAAGCAGACGAAGACCCAAAACTGATTGTTGATGTTCAAAAAAGTGCATTTGAATCCATCATTCCAAAATTAATAGCATCGCCAACTATTCACGGGTGCGATCAAGGAGGCAGTCCCATTACGCTGCTAATTCCGGGCTGGCCAAGAACACAAGGCGGTGCGGCCTTAAGCAAAACAACGTATTCATCTCATTTTGCAGTTCTTGGGATTGAACTTAATAATCAGGATGATTTTAGAGTCAACGAACTAACTTTTCGGATTCAACATTTATTAAACTGGGTTGGATTGACCGGCTTTTTAAAAACGGAAGGAAGCTCTGCGAACGGCTTGAGCATCCATTATGAACTTCCCAAAGATGAATCGTTCGCGATAAGCGATAAGCTCTCGGTTGAGTTTTGTCCGGGATATTCTTTCAACAACGGCATGCACCTTAAAAAACTGGAAGAAGAAATAGGTGTGACCTTTGTTTGCAAAGATGGGATTGATTTTCCGGCGCTCAAAAATTTCCTCCACGCGTTTCGCTCCCTGCTCCATTTCGCGACGTTAAAAAGGGTTTATCCTTTGGAAATCAAAGCAAAGAAAGATGGTCATGGACACACGGTAGAAGAAAATTTTTATCCAAAAGTTATTGAGCTTTGGGACTCAATCATCAAAAAAGATGTGGACTCTGATTTCTCGCCCGACAGATGGATTTTCCAATTTGCCGATGTGCGCTCACGCTTTTCAGAGTTTTTTTCCAACTGGCTTAAGTTTATTGAAACTTTTGAAGAGGCCATTAATTGCTATTTTACAAGCATTTACCACATCCTGCCTTCTGAAGTGGAACACATTTGCCTTACACAAGCGTTGGAGGCGTATCACGGAATTAAATTTGCGTCGCACGGGCAACGGAATTTCCGCGAAAAAATTCAAGAGCTTGCAGATACCCACAAAGGCCATTTGAAGGGATTGGTAGATAATGTAACGGAGTTCGCCGAAGCCGTCCGTGACAACCGCCATTATTATACCCACCACAACCCCGAAGATTTGAAAGCGGGCAGAGTTGTAAAAGGTGCAAAGCTTATTCGCCTGAACGAAAAACTAAAATTGATTTTCCAGATGTGCGTGTTGACCGAAATGGGCATTCCTGCCGAACGTTTTCCAAGACTGCGACGACAGTTGGCTTCAGATATAATCGAGTTGGCATAATGCAAACGCTCGTCGAAGATTTTCTGCAATACCTGCGCCGCGAGCGCGGGCAGTCGGACAACGCAGCCACTTTTTATTCGCAATCTCGTTCGTAAAAAGTAAATTTCATCCATGACAACAGCGCACATTCAAATCGAAAGCGAGGTTTTGAAATGGTCTCCGGCAGACCGTGTCAGTCTCGCGGAACGATTGCTGGAAAGCGTCGAGGATTTTGTCAGCAACGATATTGATCGGGCGTGGCGCACGGAAGTCGCGCGGCGCGTTGAGGAAGTTGAATCAGGCAAGGAGGGCGGCGTTCCATCGGATGAAGTTTTTTATGAGGCGCGTAAAAAATTGAATGAAGCCCGTCAGGTATCATCCAAACGCTCGAAGTGAGATGATTGGTTCTGCGTTGTTCTACGACGAACGCAGCCGTGGACTCGGCGAAAGATTTCTTCAAACGGTTGAAGCAACAGAAGCCATCATTCTCAAACATCCGCTTTCAGGACAACCTTACGAATCTGGAACAAGAAAACATCGGGTCAGAAAATTTCCCTTCGCGATGATCTACAAAGAATTTCCCGACTACATCATGGTATTCGCTATTGCGCACTTCAGTCGGAAACCGGGTTATTGGATCGAACGGATGTAATTGGCCCAAAGCTCCCGGACGAAAACGGTTCAACCGATTACGCCTTCGGAACTTTCGCCCAGTTTTTCAGAAAAATGTCGATGCCGATGTCGGTGAGCGGATGGTGGTAGAGTTGTTCGAGTACGTCGAAGCTCAACCTGCAAGCATCTGATCCCGCCAGAGCCGCTTGGAGAACGTGGAGCGGGTGGCGCACGGCGGCGGTGAGAATCTCCGTTTCAAAACCGTAGTTGTCGTAAATCTGGCGAATCTGCCGCACGTAATCCATGCAATTAAGTCAAAGGGCAAAATATTCTCCTGTGTCGCGGGCAATATTTTCTGCCTTGTCCAAAGCTCCATTAGATGGCAGCTTCATTTTATGGGTTACGCCTTGGCCAAAGAACAACAAAATTTCATCAATCGGTTGGTGAAGTCGGGTAAATTTAATAATCAAAGCGAAGCGGTGCGCGAAGCCATTCGCCGCATGGAACGGCAGGAGAATGATTATCTCACCCCGCCCCCGCTCAGTCCGGCGCAAGTCGAAACGATTTACGGCAAGTCCGACAAACAGGCCGATGCCGTGGGGCGCGGCGCGTTCAAAGCATTGCGGGTCGCCGCTCGAAAAGGCGCGCGCCCTTGACGATGAACGCTTGGGATGTTTTTGAAGCTGACCTCGGTTGGGGCGCGCATCCGGTCGTGGTGGTGTCACACTCTGCCCGCGCCACCCGCAAAGAATTCGTCGAAATCCTCGATTGCTCTTCTCAACGCGCCACGCGACCGCCTGGCGACAACGAAGTGTTGCTGGATAAAACCGATGGCATGGATTGGCCGACATTTTGCAAATGCGATTGCATCTATGCCGTGCCACGCGGTGAATTGAAGCACCATCGCGGCGTAGTTGCCGTGGAACGCCGCCGGCAAATCGTTCGCGCCATCATCGCTTCTCACGGTTGGAATACACTTTAAAGCGTACCTGAAAAGCCGTTGAGAGCGGACAGAGTGCGTTTGGTTCCGCCTTCAGGCGGTTTGCACGCGGAACCGCCCGAAGGCGGAACTCCAAACCTGAATGCTTAGACGAAGCAAATTTATTTTCTCAATTGACGGACTTCGTTCTCGGCTCTTGAATCTCACGATGAATTTTGTCACTCACCTCGAATGCGCCAACTGCGGCGTGAAATACGAAAAAGGAAAAGTCCACAATCTTTGCACCGCGTGCAATCGCCCGCTCTGGGTCAAATACGATCTCGCTGCACTGAAGAAAAATTTCAAAAAGAAAGATTTGATGGGCCGTCCGCCGACGATCTGGCGTTACCTGGAAATGTTGCCGATCAGCAATCCGGACAAGATCGTTTCGTTGACGGAAACCATTTCGCCAATTCTCGATTGCAAACGACTGGCTTCCCATTTCGGTATGAAGAGTCTGCTCCTCAAAGATGAAAGCCGTTTGCCAACCGGCAGTTTTAAATCGCGCGGCATGGCGATGGCGATTTCGATGGCGAACGAATTCGGCATCAAAAAGGTCGCGTGTCCCACAGCCGGAAATGCGGGCGGCGCGATGGCGGCTTACGCGGCGCGTGCCGGAATGGAAGCGTATGTTTTCATGCCCGAGGATACGCCGATGATTAACAAAAAGGAATGTTACCTCGCGGGCGCAAAAATTTTTCTTGTCAACGGTTTGATCAACGATTGCGGACGCATCGTCGGCGAAGGGAAAAAAATCAAAGGCTGGTTCGATCTTTCCACCTTGAAAGAGCCGTATCGTATCGAAGGCAAAAAAACGATGGGACTGGAACTCGCCGAACAGTTTGATTGGGAACTGCCCGATGTGATTTTGTATCCGACAGGCGGCGGGACTGGCCTGATCGGAATGTGGAAAGCGTTTGCGGAACTCGAAGCGATAGGGTGGCTCAATTCGCCAAAAAAACCAAAAATGATTTCCTGCCAGAGCGAAGGTTGCGCGCCGATTTCAACGGCGTTCGACAAGGGCGAGCGGTTCGCAAAAATGTTCGAAGGCGCGGCGACGGTGGCGAGCGGGATTCGCGTCCCGGTGGCGGTGGGAGATTTTATGATTCTCGATGCGGTGCGCGAAAGCGGCGGCGTGGCCATTGCGACTCCGGAAAAAGATATTCCGAAATTCATGCAGATGGCTTCGTCGAGCGAAGGAATCGCGCTTTGTCCTGAAACCGCGGTTTGTCTCGGCGCGCTGGAAGTGCTCTTGAAACGCGGGACGATCAAGAAAACGGATCGTGTTTTGATCTTCAATACCGGCGCGGCGCAAAAATATCCCGAAGCGGTTCAGGAAAAATTGCAGCGTATCGATATCACCAAGCCGATTGATTGGGACAAGATTTAAGCCCGAACGATGCAGTTGGGATTTCTTTTAACCACGGATGGACACGGATAAACACGGATCAGCAGGCCGTAACGGTTTCAAGATGTCTCCCACCAAACGGTGCGCCTGCCTCTACCACCGGAA
>JAYVSV010000149.1:0-29254 GCA_043775015.1 Verrucomicrobiota bacterium | reverse complement strand
TTACTCCACCCGGTTCTTTGGCGGCTTTGGCTCTCCATGGCCTGATCCCCCGCCCGCACTGTTTCCAAAAGCACACTATTGGCCGAACACTACTGGCGGGCCGCGTGCGCTACCCAACTGCGGAGTTCGGGTTTAGTTGAGGTTGGTTTCAAAGGCCACAGGTGATTTGACAGACCAATTCAGCGTCGTTGCGCGCCAAGGGCGCATCTTGACACTCCCCCGGAGCGCCGATCCCGCAACTGCGGGACCGGCTTTCATCGTTGGCTCAACCATTGGGTCTGTGAGAAACCAAAGCCAATTGCAAATCGGCGCTCCGTTCCGTTCACCCATTTTCCGGTGGTGGTGCCAAGATGCGTCCCCAATGGTTTCGCTTCCAGCAGCGCGATTGCGTTGCGCGTGGTCGCCAGCTAATCTGGTCACATGAATTCGATGACTTCTGACGAAGGCTCATACGATGTCGTCGTGATCGGCGGCGCGCTTTCTGGCGCGGCCACGGCCACGCTGTTGTTGCGGCAGAATCCCGGGCTGCGTCTTTTGATCGTCGAGAAATCAGCCCAACTGACCCGCCGCGTCGGCGAGGCCACGGTGGAGGTCAGCGCCTATTTTCTCGGTCGCGTGCTCGGCCTCACCCAATACCTCAACGAATCGCATCTCGTAAAACAAGGATTGCGATTCTGGTTCACGAACGACGACGTGAAATCCCTGGGCGAAGCGAGTGAACTCGGCGGCATTTATCAGGCTCGCCTTCCTTCTTATCAACTCGACCGCGCCACACTCGACGAAGAAGTGTTGCGCCGGGCTTGTGTCGCGGGCGCAAAACTGTTGCGCCCGGCGACGATCACCAAAGTGGAATTATCCGCAGGCGGCGATCAAGGCATCACGGTGCGACAAGGCGAAACCACCGGAACCATTCGCGCGCGCTGGATCGTGGACGCTTCCGGGATGGCCGCAGTGCTGGCGCGCAAAGAAGGTTGGTGGCGACAAAATACCGCGCATCCCACGACGGCAACCTGGTCGCGCTGGAAAGGGGTCAAGGATTGGGATAGCTGCGAGATGGCAGAAAAATTTCCCGAATACGCTTCGACGGTTCACAGCATCCGTGGCACGGCGACCAATCACGTCAACGGCGACGGCTGGTGGAGTTGGTGGATTCCGCTCAAAGGTGGTGACGTCAGTGTCGGCGTGGTTTTCGATCAGCGCATTGTGAACTGGCCGCAGGATGGCGCCAGTGTGGGTGAACGCCTGAAAAATTTTCTGATGAAACATCCAGTCGGTCGCGAAATGCTGGCCGACGCGGAGTTCGAGGAAAGCGATACGCATTGGCGCAAAAACCTGGCTTACTACAGCACGACGTTTGCGGGTGATGGTTTTGTTTTGGTTGGCGATGCGGCTGCGTTCATTGATCCGTTTTATAGCCCGGGAATGGATTGGATTTCGTTCACGGCGAGCACGGCAGCGGAGTTGATTTCGGCCCAGCGACGCGGCGAGCCGATGGCGGAACGGATTGCGCGGCACAATCGTGATTTCAGCGTGAGTCATCGTTCGTGGTTCGAGGCCGTTTACAAAGATAAATACGAATACGTCGGCGAATGGGACTTGATGGGCATCGCGTTTCGACTCGACCTCGGCCTGTATTATTTGGGAATCGTTTCTCAGCCGTTCAAAATGGGACCGAAGGCGCTGCTCATGCCGCCGTTTAGTTTGCCAGTTTCGCGCCCGATTTTCCATTTCATGAAATGTTACAATCGCCGGTTTGCGGCCATCGCCCATCGTCGTCGCGAGATGAATGCGCTTGGCAAAACCAATCGCGGAAATCGTCGGTTGATTCCGGGGTTCACCTTGAATCGCAGCGACAGCACCCGGCTTTTAGGAGCCGTGGCGCAATGGTTGGGAATCGAACTGGCCGAAGGATGGCGCACCTGGTTCCAACGCCCGAAGAAAGAGGCTGCGACTCCTGCTGCACCCCCTCAGCCGATTGTCGAAGAAAGCTTGGTTGCCGAGCGCTCGTGAACCTGTTTTCTATTTCTCCGCGCGCCAGAGTTTGCCGTCGCGAATCCATTCGGAAACCAACGCGCGGAAAGCGGCGGCGGGCGGTTCTTCACCTTCTTTTTTCCAAACCAGGACGAGCGGAATGGTTCGGGCAGGAGTGAGTTGAACTGCCGTCCAACGCTTGGACGGATCGGTTTCCGCGAGGCATTCGGGAACGATGCCGATGCCGGACCCACTTTCGACATAACGCAAAATTGTGCTGATGAGACTGGGCGCTTGCCCGATTTTTGGAGTGAAACCCGACTGACGACATGTGGCCAAAATTTCATCGTAAAGACCGGCGCCTTCGCGACGCGCCAGTAGGATCAACGGTTGCGTGGCGAGATTTTTCCACGACAACTTTTTTTTGGATGCCCAGGGATGGTTTCGCGGAAGAGCAGCGCAAAGACGTTCGTCCCGCAGTGGTAAAATTTCCATGCGCAACGCGGCATGGGCGAGCACCGGGCGGGTGAGTCCGATGTCCAACCGCCCTTTCGCCACCATTTCCCACACGCGCTCGGGTGTGCGTTCCTCGAGATGCACGGTCACATCCGGGCAGCGTTTTTTATATTCCTCAAGCACGCGGCCAAGGAATTGTTGCGTTGGCGGCCCGATATAGCCCAGACGCAATTCGCCGACTTGTCCCGCCGCCGCCCTGCGCACTCGGCGGATCGTTTGTTCCAACCGTTCGAACATCAGCGAGGTGTCGTCGAGCAATGCTTTTCCGGCGGCGGTCAGAGTGACGACGCGACGGGTGCGGGCGAGCAATTCCACGTTGAGTTCGGCCTCAAGCTCCTTGATCGCGCGACTCAATGCAGGCTGAACGACGTTCAATCGCCGGGCCGCTCGCGAGAAGCTCAACTCCTCGGCAATCGCCTGGAAGTAACGAAAATGGCGGAGATCCATGACAATTTAGTAATCGCGGTTCGCTATCAATGCCATAGCAAAATGTTATTTCCGCTGCTGACCTTTAATTGGTTACTGTTCAACAAGAAGCAGCACATCAATGAACAATATACATTTAGCAGTTCAGTTTTTTCTCCAGATTGCAGTGATCCTGCTTTTCTGCCGTTTGGTCGGATCGATTGCCGCGCGCTTTGGCCAGCCGCAGGTCGTGGCGGAAATGCTCGCCGGAGTTTTGCTCGGGCCGTCGCTCTTCGGTTTGTTCTGGCCGGAAGCGCAAGGCTGGCTTTTCCCGTGGGACAAGGCACAGACGGTGCGCGATACGCAGAGCTACCTTTTCCCCGCATCGCAACTCGGCCTGGCGCTTTACATGTTCGTGGTCGGGATGGAATTCCGGGTGGACATCGTGCGGAAACGTTTGAAAAGTTCGATCGCGGTTTCGGCGGCGGGGATGATTGCTCCGTTCGTGTTGGGGGCTGCGCTCGCCTGGGTTCTGTTCAATCACACGGAGCTTTTCCCGAAGAAAACATCGCTCATGGAAGCGATGCTTTTCCTTGGCGCATCGATGTGCATCACCGCATTCCCAATGCTGGCGCGCATCATTCATTTCAAAAAGCTCTCCGGCACGACGATGGGCACCGTGGCACTCGGTGCAGGCGCGATTGACGATGCCACCGCCTGGTGCCTGCTCGCCGTGGTGCTGGCCAGCTTCGACAATAATTGGAGCCATGCGCTCGTCAACATTGGTGGTGGCGTAGCTTACGTCGCCTTCACCCTGCTTGTCGTGCGGCCGCTGCTCGCCCGGGCGAGGTCGCTTGTCGTGAAAGAGGCCGCGCTCACCGAAGCGGGACTCGTCATGGGACTTGCGCTCATGGCCCTCGGCGCGTGGTTCACCGACCTCATCGGATTGCACGCGGTCTTCGGCGCATTCGTGATGGGTGCGGCGATCCCGCGCGGAGTGATCGCGCGCGATTTAATCGGGCGAATTCAGCCGCTCACTGTCGCATTGCTTTTGCCGCTCTTCTTCACCTACTCAGGGCTGAATACGAAGATCGGCCTGCTCAACACTGGCTTTCTTTGGCTGATGTGCGGCGCGGTGCTCGTGGCGGCGGTCTTGGGCAAAGGCGTGGCGTGCTGGCTGGCCGCGCGTGCCACCGGCATTCCGAACCGCGAGGCGCTCGGCATCGGCACGCTGATGAATGCGCGCGGTTTGATGGAATTGATCATTATCAATATCGGACTCCAACGCGGCATTATCTCAGAAGGGCTTTTCGCCGTGCTGGTCATCATGGCTGTAGTTACGACGTTGATGGCTTCACCCATTTTTGATCGGCTCGTCGGAACCGACCACTGCAAACCTGTGACCGAATCTGAAGACGACCTCGTCGCCGCCGTCGAACTTAAAACAACCCGTTGAATTATGAACCAAGATTACGATGCAATTCTTATTGGCGCCGGGCCGGCCGGGTCTTCTGCCGCCACCATTCTCGCTGAGTATGGACATCGCGTGCTCGTTCTTGAACGCGAGAAATTCCCGCGCTACCACATTGGAGAATCACTCATCCCTTTCACGTTCGGCCCGCTCGAACGTCTCGGGATGATTCCGAAAATGAAGTCATCGCACTTCATGAAAAAATACAGCGTCACCTTCGTGCAACCCGATGGCCGCCGCTCGCCGCCGTTCTATTTTTTCAACCGTTACGATCGCGAAACCGTCGCGCAAACCTGGCAGGTGTTGCGCTCGGAATTCGACCAGATGCTCGTCGATAACGCCCGCGAAAAAGGGGCCGAAGTCCGCGAGGAAACCACCGTGAACCGCTTGCTCAAGGAGGGCGAGCAGGTCGTCGGCGTCGAGGTCACCGACCGCAAGACCGGGCGCACCTACGAAATCCGCGCGCCGCTTACGCTCGATTGTTCCGGCAAGGAAGCCTTTGCCTCTACCCGCCTCGGTTGGCGCTTGCCCGACCCGTATTTGAACAAGGTTGCCGTCTGGACCTACTACAAAGGTTCCAAGCGCGACCCCGACATCGACGAAGGCGCAACCACCGTCGCCTATGTTCCGGAGAAAGGCTGGTTCTGGCACATCCCGCAACACAACGACATGGTCAGCGTCGGTGTGGTGGCGGAAGGGAAATACCTCACGCGGGGCGGCGTGAAGGAGCCGCGCGAAATGTTCCAACGCGAAATCGGCCAGAACAAATGGATTCAGGATCACCTCTCCACCGGCCAATCGACTGGCGAATACTGGATCACCAGCGAATTCTCGCGCCACTCGCGCCACTGCGCCTCGCCGGGCTTGTTGTTGCTCGGTGACGCGTTCGCGTTTCTCGATCCCGTCTTCAGCAGCGGCGTGATGCTCGCGCTCAAGAGCGGGCATCTCGCAGCGGAAGCGATTCACGAAGGCATTCTCGTCGCCGACCTTTCCCCGGCGCGCTTTGCTGAATATGGCGCAACCCTTCGTGCCGGTGTCGAAAACATGCGCAAGCTCGTCTATGCCTTCTACGATCCGAACTTCTCCTTTCGCGAAGTGATCGATCGTTATCCCGAGGCGGCGGGATTGATTACCGACTGTCTGTCCGGCGACATGAACAAGGACTTCAGCCAACTCTGGACCTGGATCCGTGAATTCGCGCCGTTGCCCGACGACCTTCCCTACGGCGAACCGTTGCTGGGCGAATTAAGTCCCACTGTTGACTAAGTTTGAAATGCGACCACGGCATTCTACGGACTCAATGCCCAAGGGCTCAGTTAACCAGCCAAAAAAACAAATTTCCTATTATTCCTGCGCCCGATAAAAGCGAAGAGGTGTGTTTGTCGCAGTGAAATCCAAGAACTGCACTGATCCCGTCGTTGCTGAATTCGTGAACAAAGGAAGCCAGTTCACTAAGTCTGTGGAGCCAAAAATGACCACTGGATTAGTGGTCAAAATACCATCTATTGTTAGCTGAAACCCATTAGTGGACATAAACAAGTTTGACGGACTCGTGTTCAGGCTAAATTGCTCCACCCACAACGCGGCATTGGTTGCAATCGCGCCGAAACTATTGGTTATAATGACTGAATAAGTTCCCGAGTTTGTCAATTGCACGCTCGTCAGGAACAAAGATGCATTAGTTTTATCCAACAAATTTGTGCCATTCAACTGCCACTGATAAGCGAGTGGCGGAGTACCGTAGGCAGTCACTGCAAAAACTACAGATGAGTTGGCGCGAACATGCCGATCCGGAGGGCTGGATATGATCGTGGGAAGCGTGCCACCTGGAATAAAGCTTACCTGATCTACCCAGCTCGTGCTCGTGCTTGAGCCGGAGAAGGAGCGTGAATAATTCCAAGCGAGGGTTTGTTGTCCAACTCCTAAATAGAATGTTTTTTGCTGCCACCCGGTCGTCGAATTGATGCTGACAAAATTGTTGCTTTGGCTCGACGAGAACGAGAACGTGTTAAGAAAAGATGTGGAAAACATCCACCAAAACGTCAGGGTTCCCGGCCCGGTCACGGTTGTTTGCAGAGTCGAAGATTGGCTATTAGCAATTGTACCGCTTTGCGCTGCTCCAAACCCATCATGCGAGGTGTTGGTTTGAGCGAACCACACGGCAGAGCCGCTGGTGGTCCAAGTTAGTCCCGTTGTGTTCAAGGCCGTTGGCAAATCCGGCAGAACTGTTAAATATGCGTTTGAACTGGTGTCCGTGCCATACCCATTGTTGACAACAGCTGCATAGTTGCCTTGGTTGGTCATTTGAACGTTGGTCAAGGCCAATACCGCGTTAGTTGCGCCATTGATGTTGGTGCCGTTAAACTGCCACTGGTAGAAATTGGGGATCGGCCCCGCTCCGGCCGCTACTGAAAACGTGATGTTAGAACCCATCGTAACAAATTGATTTGTGGGCTGTATCACGATAGTTGGCGGGTTGGTCAGCACAGTTAAAACTGCATTAGAGCTTACCGCAACACCCAGGCTGTTGCTCACCATGAGAACATAGCTTCCAGAATCCATCGGCTGAATATTTGTCAGATTTAATAGCGCATTCGTAGCACCATCCACATTGGTCCCGTTGAGTTGCCATTGATAGACCAGCGGTGGAGCGCCCACCGCTCCTCCATACATGAAACTTGAGAAGCCTCGATAGCGTGTCTGATTCCAAGGCTGCTCAACAATTGAGGGGGCACCTTCACTAGTAATCGCAAGGCTGTGATAAGTTCCGCATGCAACCGCAACAATGTTTGAAAGCCCAACCTGATATTTGAGAAATCCAGTTTCAACGGTGCCCCATTCCCAAACATTTCCATCTTTAGTCAGTGCAAGTGCATGTTTATATTTGGCGGCTATCGAAACGAAATTAGACAAACCCGTTGGAATCAGCCTCACCACGTTGACTTCGTTCGTCGGCCAGCCGACCACCGTGCCGTCCTGTTTGAGAGCCAAACTGTAAGTGTCGCCGGCAGCGATTGCCACCACATTACTCAAACCCGGAGGAATATTTGTCTGAGCTCCCCAAATCGCGACAGTGCCGTCACTTTTCAGCGCCACGCAATGGGAACTGCTTGCGGCCACAGCCACAACGTTGGAGAGGCTAGGCGGCACGTTTGTTTGATGATATGTATTTATGCCCCAAGCTTTCACCAAACCATCACGTTGCAGCGCCAGGTAAAAGTTCCCTTCGCTCGCGGCGACGTCAACGACATCGACCAAAGAAGGGATGATATTCGTGTCAGAAGAAACTCCCCACCATCCAATATTTCCATCACCTTTCAATGCCAAATTCAACTGGGATGAGGCCGCAACTGCAATGACGTTAGTGAGGTCTGCGGGCACGTTCGTCTGTCCGTTGTAACCCCAGGTCAGCACCACTCCGTCGTTTCGAACAGCAAAACTATCGTTTGCGCTACCTGCGATGGATACCACGTTGGAGACACCGATTGGAACCGTTGTCTGACCGTAATTATTGCGATTCCAAGCGACTACATTCCCCTTGGGCGTTGGCGGTGGAGGCGAGACAAAAAAGTAAGAATCTCCCACCGCCGCCAATTTAGTACCATCGGTCGAGGACGCAACGGTGCTCCAAGTTATTATATTATTTGGAGCATTATTGGTAACCCAAGATATCCCAAGGTTAGTGGAACTACAAATTACAGATGTCCACACTGCCCCTGCCATTCCCACGGTAAGGGTTTTTGCGTCTCCAGAGAGAGCAATCGGCCCTGTTGAAATTGGCAGGCTGTTTGAATTCCAAGTGGCACCCGTGTTAGTTGAGGTGAACAGCTTTCCGCTATTCGAAGCCAACGCTAGAGTAACTCCGTTCGATGATCCCGCCAAAGACCTCCAGCTTATCGCTGGTAGATTGGTAGCCTGCAACCAGGCTTGTCCCAAATTCGTGGATATTATAACTGACAGGCCATCTCCTCCGGTTGCCATCATGACGTCTCCGTTCCACGAACAATAAACGAGGCCCCAGTTTTGACCGTAAATACGACTTTGCCAATCGAGACCCGAATTGGTCGAAACGTAAAGAGATTTACCGTATGCTCCAGCTGCCAACACCGTGCCATCCGCTGATGAAGCAAGACAACTCCAGCTTCCCGTTCCGAGCAACAAATCAGGTGACCAGGTTTCACCGCCGTCAGTTGATTTATACATAAGACTATTTGGAGTAGTTCCAGCTACAAGTTTCATCCCGTCGGCTGAGGAGGCTATGCGGCTCCAGGTTTTGAATGGTGCACTAGTTTGCATCCAACTTACGCTGCCGTTTGTTGATTTGAAAATATAACCATCTGAGCTTGCAGCAAACAGTTTTGTTCCGTCTGAAGAGAGTGCGATCGAAGTCCAAACTAGTTTAGGTGTATCGGTCGGAAACCAATTTTGAGCCGGACAAATGCCCACCATTATCCCGTAAAGAACTATTATGGCTGCGAGTCTGGTTTTAGAATTACTAAATCCGCAACAAGCAAATGGTTGATTGGCCCTCCCTATTGTCATATGTGACCGAATATTATGTAGTTTGCCTCTCATTGGAAGCACGAAATTGAGCGGTGAACGGCAGGACGAACAACAGAAATGGACGGATGTTTGTGGCACGGTTGGGCGAAAAATCAAACTGGAAACGCGAGTAATGACGTCACCGGTAAGCAAAATTGCAAATCAGAAATATCTTTTGCAGAACCGTTTTGGGACCGCGCGATCGAGCGCGTCCCTCTGATTCGCCATTTTTCATTTAATTTCTCCCAAATAGCGGCCCAGCCAGTAGCCGAAGAGATATTCGTCACCGGGCAGTTCGGTCGCGCCGCCATCGCCGCCGTCGAGGATGAACGGTTGGGTGTTGATGCGGACGAATTGGCGTTCGCCGGGCGGAAGCAGTTCCTTGAGTTCTTTGCGGTAAAAATTCTCCGGCAGTTTCGTCACGTCCTGGCGATGGGAGTTCTCAATGCGCCAGGTGAGGGTGTCGAGCGGTACGCCACGCAAACTCCAGACCGCCCCCTCGGCATCGCAATCGCGTCCGCCGCCGCAGCCGGAATAGATGAAGTTCCAGATGGCGGATTGCTCGGCGCGTTCGAAGTCCCAGTGGTCGCGGATGGACGCGGCATACTTGGCGCGCAGGTCGTTGTTGAAAGCAAAGTGGTAGAGCACCCAGTAATTGGCGAACCCGAGTTCATCATCGGAATGGTTCCATTCGTTGCCCATGTCGTCGCCGAAATGAATGTAGCCGGGCGTCGGGCCGAGCAGTTTCATGGAGCTGACGATGTTCTCGAGGTAGCCCTGTTTTTCGAGAAGCTCGAAAGCTTTGTCGCGGTAGAGTTTGTTGCCGGTCATTTTCCAGGCGAGTTGCAGGCCGGCGATGATTTCCGCGCTGTTCAATCGTCGGTCGCCAATGCTGTGCGGATAGTGGTTTAAATATTCGGGATTCCAACGGCCCCAAAGCGTCGGCTTGCCGTCCACGTCGATGAGATGCCAATCGTTGCGGATGATGTGGTCGATGATCTGGATGTAATTAGTGGCAATGCGCTGGCGCTCGGCATCGGTCCGGGCGACGAGTTGCCACATAACGCCGTGGGCGAGGGTGTGCGAGGTGAATTCGTCGCTGCTGGTGTGGCCTTTCCAATCCCAATCGCCGCCCGGCAATTCGCGCCAGCGTTCGGGATCGGAATACTTGAACCCGTGGCGCTCGATGGTGCGCGCGAAAAATCCATTTTGTTGCGGGAGGGTTTGCAGACGTTCGAGCGCGGCGAAAATTTCCCAGGAATTCGAACGGGCCTGCGCGCTGCCGGTCGCGGCGAAACGAAACGCCTGGCTGGCCAGGTAATAAGAACTCCAGCCGCCGTCGTTGTCGGTGTCGATGATCTGGCTGCTGGTCAAATCGCCGGGCACGAGCAAACGACGTTCGCCCGCAAGCCCGAAGCGGATATGGCGCAAACGCATTTTGCGGTCATACCAATCCGCTTTTTCCGCAAGGGTCATCGTGCGGAATTCGATTTTGTTCAAACCGGTTTTCGTGAGCGCGAGGACGTTGCCGTCGCCATCGATTTTCAAATCCACGACCGCATCGTTGGACAACCAGCGCTTCGACGCGTAATAATGAATGCCGCCAGGGCCATCAGGCAGGGCGGGGGCGTTGGCTTTCTTGGCGTTGGTGCTGCGTTGGAAAAAAAGGCCGCGCGTTGTGCCCGCCCAAAGTCCCTCTGCGACGGGCACAAGGCAGGTGATATCGACGACGGGTAGCCGGGTTGGTCGCGCCGTCGTGATGGACGCATCCTTGAGGCTCAATCCGTAGTAGCCGTTGTGAGTGCCGACGAGCAGTTCGTTGCCGCGAACGGCGAGCGTTGTTAGTCCAGAGCCTTCGTGAAATTTTGTCAGGGCACCGTTGCTCAACCGGTAGATCGTGTTTTCCGTGAGCACAAAGAAATCGTTGCCCGATGCGAATAACTTGAACGGGCCTTTCGAGGGTGCGGCAATTTCGCCGAGCCGCCCGTCACGAAACAGGGCGAGCTTATCCGATCCCGCAAGCAGAACGGTTCCGTCATCCGCCACGGCGAGAGAATGGAAAACACCTTTTGGCAAATGACCGAGCGGCTTCCCGCTGTCGCCGTTGGAAAGCCAGCGATCTTCGAACAGATAATAAAGTTCTCCGCGACCGAGCGCGATGTCTTGCGCCACCAGATTGGCGAGGGGACTAAAGCTGCGGTCGAGCGCCAGCTTGTTGTCGAAGGTTCGTGCCACACCACGATCGGTCAGCACGTAAGGGACGGCGTCGCGATCGACTTCGAGCCGGCGAAAGGTGGCGTTGGTCAAGGCTGGCGCGGTCTCGAACTTGACCGAGATGTCTTGGAGAAAAGGGATGTCTTTCACGGCCGCTCCGGCTGTGACGGCGAAAAAAATCCAGACAAAGGTAAACAAATATTTCATCCCGCGAAAATGACAGATCAGATTCACGATGGGAAGTGCAAGTGCGAAACGGCAGGGCGTATTTCAGTTTCTTGCACGGGAAATCCCGCGTCGGCGGGATTGTCTCTCCGGAGGGTGTTACGAATTAGAAAACGCGAATGGTGATTTTTGTTGGTGAAAATGGCATTCTGCCGTTTTGGTCTACTGCGATCAGTCCATTGGTTTTATCAAAGCAAACTCATTTGACCGGCGTCTTTTACCGGCACGAGCAGGCCAGCGTGAATGCCCGCGGTCGGGGACTGCTGGCCGAGAAGGTGGTGGTGAGTTGGCAGGGTGAGGCCGCGGCGTTGGGCGAGCGCCTGCACCACGAAGCGATCCGGCGGGGCCTGGGCCGCGCACTGGAGCTGGAGGCGGTGGGGGATGGGGCCGCGTGGATTTGGAACCTGGTGGCCGGGCGCTGGGCGCGAGCGACGCCGGTGCTGGACTTCTACCACGGCAGTGAGCACCTGTGGGAACTGGGCCGGGCGCTGCATCCCAAAGTGGAAACGAAAGTCAAACCGTGGGTCGAGGAGCGCCTGCACCGGCTGCGCCACGGGCAGGAGCAAAAGGTGCTCAAAGAAATCGGGGGTTTGAAAGCGGGGCGGGGCGGAGCGGGAAAAATCGTGCGGCGCGAACAGAACTATTTTGCGAGCCAAGCCGGGCGCATGGCCTATGAAAGCATCGCCGAGCGGGGTTGGCCCATTGGGAGCGGCGCAGTGGAATCGGCTTGCCGGCAAAGTCAGTGCCGCTACAAACGCCCGGGCCAGTTTTGGACGGCCAAAGGCTTGCGCCATCTCCAGGCTTTGGCAGAAGCCCGCGCCCACGGACATTGGGATCAACTCTGGCTCGTCGAGTAACGGTGGTGCCTGCAAGATGCGCCCCCTTCATCTTTTTTATAGCAGGCCAAATTGACTTTTCAATTCGGCTGTAGTAGAACGTTTTAATACTTCTGTGAAATCCCTGCTAAAATCCTTTATTTCGAGTCGCCCCTCGGCGGCTGTTGTCAAAAACCTTTTTCTCATTGCACTTTTTAGCGCTGGCGAAATTCAGACGTGGGCTGATTCAAATCCCGCCCTTCCCAAAACGGTGCCTCCGCCCGCAACTCTGGCATTCCCCTCCAATCCCAAGCCCGAGGATTTTTTCCGGGCCCGTGTTTTTGAAGAACCTATGGTGGCGATCGGAGCGGAACCTGGTCCCGAAGAAAACGCAGCATTGGCTTCAGCGCTGGTGGGATACGCCAAACGCAGCGGGCCAGACGATTTCACCAGTTTGACAAAATTTTTGGAAGCCCATCCCAAATCGCCGTGGCGCGCGGCAGTGCTGACCGGTTTGGGGACTGAATACTATAATACCGCCCATTATTCATTAGCGCTGGCCGCCTGGGCAGAGGCGTGGGACTGGACCAAAAACGCGACGGACCCAAAAGGCAAAGCCGTTGCCGACCACGCCGCTGGCGAACTCGCTTACATGTATGCGCGGCTGGGACGCATGGACGAATTGGACCCGCTATTGAAGTCCGTCGAGGGGCGGATGTTCGTCGGCCCGGCTACGGAAAAGATTTCTGGCGCGCGCGAGGGGCTCTGGAACATGCAGAACCGACCCGAGATTTCGTTCCGGTGCGGACCGCTGGCCTTGCACCGCATCAAGCGGATGAGCGGAGCGCAAAGCGAAGCGGACACGATCATCTTCAATTCCGCCTCGACGCAGAAGGGTTTTTCGCTTGTTCAAGTGGCAGAGCTGTCGAAGCAGCTCGGGTTGAATTACCAAATGGCATTTCGACAAAAGCACGGCGAGTTTGTCGTCCCCTCGGTCGTTCACTGGAAAGTCGGCCACTACGCGGCAATGGTGCGGCAGGAAGGCGACAATCATCTGCTGGAGGATCCGACTTTCGGCAACACGGTCTGGGCGACGCGCGCGGCGCTGGAAGCGGAAACCAGCGGCTATTTTCTGATTCCACCGGGACCGTTGCCAAAAGGCTGGCGGACGGTCGAAACTAAGGAAGGCGAAACAATCTGGGGCAAGGGGTTTACCAGCAACAATGATCCGAGGAACACGGGGCCGGGAGATCCCGGGACGGGTCAATGTTCTGGGGGCGGAGGCGGTGGTGGTGTTCCCATTCCCTATCCCAACGGGGGAATGGCGGCGTCCAGAGTTCACCTGATGCTGGTGAACCTCAACCTTGTTGACACACCAGTCGGTTACTCACCACCAGTCGGGCCAGCGGTCGGGTTCACTATGCGCTACAGTCATCGCGAGGCGTATCAACCGGGGACCTTCACCTACTCCAACTTCGGCCCGAAGTGGACCTGCGACTGGATCTCCTATATCACCGACAATGCGCAGAGCCCCTTGGCGGATGTTAATCACTATGTCCAGGGGGGCGGCACGCGGACCTACACCGGGTTCAACACCAACACCCAGGTCTTCGCTTATCAGCAGTATGATCAGACCCGTCTGACCCGCATCGCGACCAGTCCCATCAGCTACGAGATGCTTTCGGGCGACGGCTCCAAGCTGATTTTCAGCCAGTCCGACGGTTCGGTCGGCACCTCGCGCAAGATATTCCTTACGCAGATCATTGACCCCTTTACCAATGCCGTGACGCTTTTCTACGACGCCAGTATGCGGCTTACCAATATCACCGACGCCATTGGCCAAGTCACAACGCTCTCCTACAGCAACGTCACTGACACGACCAAAATCACCCGTGCTACCGACCCGTTTGGCCGATTTGCCACGTTTGCTTACGACTCGTCGGGCCGGCTCACCAATATCACCGACGTCATTGGAATGACGTCAAGGTTCAGCTACGAAAGCAGCGGCGACTTTATCAACGCGCTTACCACGCCGTATGGCACGACCAGCTTCACGCGCGGTGGCGGCGGCACGACGCGCTGGTTGGAAACTTTCTATCCCGACGGCAGCAAAGACCGTGTCGAGTTCAATCAATCCACCGGTTTGGGGGTGCCCGATTCCGATGCCGCCTCGTCGGTGCCGCAGGGGATGGGCACCGGCAACGCATATCTTTACGCGCGCAACACGTATTACTGGAACCGTACCGCTTGCGCCACCGGCTACGGTGATTACACGAAGGCGAAGATTTACCATTGGCTGCACACCGTCGATGTGACCACTTGTTCTGGCATTCTGGAGAGCACCAAGGAAGCGCTCGAAGGGCGCGTCTGGTATGACTACGATGGTCAAAGCAGTTCCCTCTCTGTCGGCAGCATCGACCGGCCAAAACATGTCGGCCGCGTGCTGGACGACGGTTTCACGCAGCTTTACACATACGGTTACAATGGTTTTGGCAATCTCACGAACACAATTGATCCGCTGGGCCGGACGCTCTCCTACATCTACTCAACTAACGAGATCGACTTGCTGGAAGTGCGGATGACACGCGCAGGCCAGAACCAACTGATGTCCAAGGCCACTTACAACGCGCAGCATCGGCCGCTGACGACGACCGATGCAGCCGGCCAGACGACCACCAACACCTACAACGCTCGCGGCCAACTGCTCACAACCAGCAATCCCAAAGGGGAGGTGACTACCTACAATTACAATCCTAACGGCTACCTGATCGCCGTGGATGGTCCTTTGCCGGGCACCAACGATACGAGTGCTGCGTCCTACGATACGCTCGGCAGAATGCAGACGAGAACGGATGCCAGCGGATATAGCCTGACGTTTAACCACGACGCTTTAGATCGGCTCACGAATGTCACTTTCCCTGATTCAACATTTTATAAGGTCACCTATCAGCATCTCGACCCTGCCATACTTAAGGATCGCGCCGGTCGCCAAACGTTTCTCGACTACACTCCGCTTAGAGAACTCGCCAAACGAACTGATCCACTTGGTCGAATAACTCGATTCCAATGGTGCAGCTGTGGTGCCCTCAAGAGCCTGACTGACCCGATGGGACGCACAACCGAGTGGGAAACCGACGTCCAGGGTCGGCCGGTCGCGAAGCTTTATGGCGACGGTTCCAAAATTTCCTATTTTTACGAGAATACCTCCGGCCGCTTGCGCGAGACTGTAGACGAAAAACTGCAAGTAAAACGGTTTACTCATAACCGTGATAATACACTGCGTGCTGTCAGCTATCTGAACACTGCGCTGCCGACCCCGTCGGTGACATACGCCTACGACCCGGATTACAAGCGTCGCATCTCCATGGTCGATGGCTTGGGAATAACGGCTTACAATTATGTCCCAATTAGTGCCACGCCGACCCTGGGCGCGGGCAAGTTGGCGAGTGAGGATGGCCCTTACACGAACGATACTATCACCTATAGCTACGATGAGCTTGGGAGGCCGCTGTCCGTGGCCGTTGATGGAGTGGCAACCTCATTAATCTACGACCCGGAAGGCCGCGTCGTATCTGAAACCAACGCCCTCGGTGGATTCAGCTACGGTTTCGATGGCAATTCTCCGCGGATGTTGTGGGAAGCGTTCCCAAATGGTCTGACCAGAACCAATACTTACGGCAATAATCTGCAGGACATGTCTCTGGTTGCTATCGACTACCGCATTGGCGCGACTGCTATCTCAGGTTTCGACTATATCCGAGATATTCCGGCCACCCGGATTACCTCATGGTCACAGCGCGCGGGTGCGTCCGCGCCGGATGTTTACAACTTTAGCTATGATGCAGCCGACCGGCTGGTGTCAACTATGGTCACGAACTCGGGGCTGCTGCTCAACAGCTTCGCTTATGCGTACGACGCTGCGGACAACCGGACTTTGGAGGTAGCGAATGGTGCGACTAATTCGACCACGCACAATGCACTCAACCAAATCAGCACCACCACCGCGAGTCGCTTCGGTAGCACCAATGAATGGGACGGCGAGGGTCGGTTGGTCGCCGTCAATACTGGCAACCAGCGAAGCGAGCTAGCGTACGACGGGTTGGGACGGCTGGCAAGTCTTCGGCAGTTCACCAACGGTCTTGAGGTATCATCGCGTCGTCTGTTGTGGTGCGGCAATAAAGTCTGTGAAGAGCGTGATGCCGCTGGGTCCCTTTCCAAACGTTTCTTCGAGCAAGGTATGAAAATTACAGCCGGCACTAACGTCGGGAGTTATTTCTATACCAAGGATCATTTGGGTTCGGTTCGAGAAGTGACGGATGGCGGCGGAGCCGTGCGGGCACGTTATCGGTACGACTCATTCGGACGCCGGAATCGAACAAGTGGTGATATAGAGGCAGATTTTGGTTTCATCGGCGCGTTTTGGTCGAAGGAAGCCGGGCTGGCCGTGACTCGTTACCGAACTTATGACCCTGGTCTCGGGCGCTGGCTTTCTCGCGACCCGCTCAGAAATGCGGAGGCGCGACAAGGGTTCAACTTATATAGCTACGCGCAGAATAATCCGATTAACAACGTTGATCGGCTGGGACTATGCTGTGAGCGGGAAAAGCAGGCGCTGGAAGATGTCCTGGAGCTCGTCCAGCGGTTGTGCAAAGGATTCGATTACGCGGCTGACAAGGAATGTGAATTGGCACACCAAAATGGTGTCGATCCTAATGACCGCACGTGCCGCAACGCTCAGGCGAACGTCCAAGGGTTTTGTGACACTACCTGGCAAAAATATTCCAGCACGATTGCGAGCCTGGCGGCAAACTATTTTACCTGCCTTGGCATTGGTTGCTGGAAACCGCCATGCTTCCAGGACCTGGGAGAAGGGCAGGACGAACATGGCTGTTTCGCAGACGGATCATGCAACGCTCCAGGTGGAAAGCCTGCGGAACGCTCCGCCGCTGGGTCGCAACATAATGACATGTATTAATTAAGATGTGATGAAACCCATCCAGTTTTTTTCCTGCCGATCGGTCCGAGTCTTACGGATGACCGTGAACCTCCGTTCCCTGCGTAAAAGCGCGCCAGCGCCGAAAATCCTTTCGATAAGGTCTCGGCAACTGCTCCTGAACGTTTTTGCCATACTAATCGGCGCGATGGTTGGTGCCGTTCAAGGACAAGATTCAAAGTTCAGTTTCGACACCGCCGGCAATTTGATTGTTGAAACGCCCGCAATCCTGGGACTTCCTCAGATCATTGCTCAACCACAAACACAGGTAGTCAAACCCGGTGAACTCGCCTCGTTCTCTGTCGTGGCGAAGGACATTCGCGGCCTGACCTACCAGTGGCGGTTCAATGGCACGAATGTCTCAGGCACCACGAGCGACGCGTTGCTGCTCACCAACGTGAGTCAAGCAAACGAAGGCCTTTATTCTGTCGTGCTTTCCAACAGTTCCGGCAGCGTGACCAGTGCGCCTGCCATGCTGTGGATCGACAGCGATGGTGACGGCTTGCCGGATTCATGGGAACAGAGTAATTTCGGCGGGCTCGCGCAGAATCCCGGCAACGATTTCGATGGGGACGGGGTGGCAAATTTGGACGAATTCATGGACGGCACGAGCCCTACAAACAGCGCGTCGGCTCAATTTCGCCTCACCGTGATGAGTGACGGCGGACAGGTGGCCGTCACGCCCACAAAACTCAGTTACACCAATGGAGAACTCGTCACCATCTCGGTCACGGCGTTTCCTGGGGAAACTTTCCACATTTGGAGTGGCAGCGTTATTACGCGGACTAACCCAGTGACCTTGGTGATGACCACCAACAAAACCTTGTTCGCGCATTTCAATCCTTTCACTTTTTCCTGGACGAACTCGGCTGGCGGCGATTGGCACAACGCGCTCAACTGGAATTCCCATCTGGTTCCTTCAGCGCTGGATGATGTCGGCCCTCTGCCGGCGGTGACGATCACGATAAATGCATTTGCAGAATGTCACGACCTCACATTGGCCGGCTGCACTTTAACGGGCACGGGCGATCTATCCATTCTCGGCGATGCCGTTTGGTCGGGTGGCACAATGGGCGGTAGCGGGCGGACAATTATTGCGCCGGGCGCCACCTTCACAATCAGCAGCGCCGGTTTTAACCTGTCGCTTGAACGGTCGCTGGAGAACGGCGGGACGGTGGTATGGGCGGGCAACCCCACTCTCAATCTGGCCAACGGCGTGATCACCAACCGCGTCGGGGCGCTGTTCCACGTGCAGAATGCGACGACGCTTGGTTCTGGTGTCGGCGCACCGCGCTTTGACAACGCCGGCACGTTTCGCAAGTCTTCCAACGCGGGCACCGCCTTGTTTCAAATTCCATTCAACAACTACGGCACGGTCGATGTCCAGAGCGGCACACTTCAATGCGGCGCTAACTTCCTCAACAACGGTGCGGTGACGGCTGCGGCGGGAACCACGTATCGAATGACAGCGGGCGGGTCGGGTAGCGGTACGTTCACCAACCCGCCTACTGCTTTAGTCGAATGGTCTGGCGGCACCTTCACCCTGAACTCCGGCGCACAACTCAACGGCAGCGGACTCTACAAGATCAGCGGCGGCGGGTTCATTTGTAACCCGGACGTAGCTGTGGCCAACTTGGATCTGAATGCCACGCTGGATGGTCCCGGCATCGTCACGGTGAACAACCTTATGAATTGGACGGGCGGGACGATGAGCGGGAGCGGACGGACAGTGATTGCACCGGGTGCCACCATGAACATGGCCAGTCCATTTTTTACAATGGCACTGACTGGCCGCACGGTGGAGAACGGCGGCACGTTCCTTTGGAGCACCGCCGCTGGTTTGAACGTGAACGGTGCGGTCATCACCAACCGCGCGGGAGCGCTGTTCGACGCGCAAAACGCCGGAACGCTTACCTTTTCGGGCGGTTCTCCACGCTTCGATAACGTCGGCACGTTCCGCAAGTCCGCGAGTTCCGGGACGACCACCGTTAGCATACCCTTCAATAATTTTGGCACGATGGACATCCAGACCGGCACACTACTCAATAGCGGGAGCTTCCTGAACAATGGCACGGTGGCGCTGGCGGGAGGCACGACCCACCGCCTGTCGGCGGGCGGGTCGGGTAGCGGTACGTTTACCAATCCGGCCACGGCGCTCGTCGAATGGACCACCTCTTTCACCCTGAACTCCGGCGCACAACTCAGCGGCAGCGGACTCTACAAGATCAGCGGCGGCGGGTTCATTTGTAACCCGGACGTAGCTGTGGCCAACTTGGATCTGAATGCCACACTAGACGGTCCCGGCATCGTTACCGTCAACAACCTTATGAATTGGACGGGCGGGACGATGAGCGGGAGCGGACGGACAGTGGTTGCGCCGGGTGCCACCATGAACATGGCCAGTCCATTTTTTACAATGGCACTGACTGGCCGCACGGTGGAGAACGGCGGCACGTTCCTTTGGACCACCCCTGCAGGTTTGACGGTAAATGGTGCGTTCATCACCAACCGCCCGGGGGCGCTGTTCGACGCGCAAAACAGCGGCACGCTGAACTTTGGTGGCGGTAGCCCGCGCTTTGATAATGCCGGCACGCTTCGCAAATCCGGAAACAACGGCACCACCGCTTTTGGGATTCCCTTCAATAACTACGGCACGGTGGATCTCCGCATCGGCACCCTTTCAGTCAACGGAGGCTGGACGTGTAGCAGTAATTCAATCCTCAACTGCGCCTTGGGGGGAACAGCAGCGGGCAGTGGCTATGGCCAGTTGCAAAAGTCAGGAACAATCGCGCTGAACGGTGCTTTGAGCGTCGATTTCCTCCCTGGTTTCACGCCCGCCACCAATGACGCCTTTACGGTTGTGACTGCTGGCACTCGCAGCGGCAGTTTCTCCAGCTTTTCGTATCCAGCGAATCGAGTGACGATGGTCATGACCAACACTCCTACCGCCGTAATTTTAAACACGACCGCCGTCTTGCCCGTTCCTCAGCCGATGTTTTTGGCGGCGCAATTGGAGAACCCAAATGTGCGCCTGATTTGGACCGCCACATCGAATGTGACCTATCGATTGGAGTACAACGGCAATGTTGGGTCAACCAATTGGACGGCTCTCGCCGGAGACATCACTACCATCAGCAACACGGCCAGCAAACTGGACGCATCCACCGTCAGCAACCGCTTTTACCGCGTCCGGGTTCTTCCTTAATGTAATATTTCTCCAAAGCAATTCTTCCCAAAAACCATCACAATTGCTTCATCGCATTATCCAACGCGGCGTAAAGCTGGTTCATGGTCGCTTCGGTTTCATCGCCCATGTTGGAGAGGCGGAAGGTTGTGCCTTTGATTTTTCCATAGCCGCCATCGATCAGGAAGCCTTGGTCTTTCACGAGCTTCTGTAATTTCGCGACGTCGATTTTTCGTTCGCCGGGTTTCGCGCCGTTGTTGATGCAAGTGAGCGTGGCCGATTCATAATCGCGTTCGGGAAATAAATTGAAGCCGTGACGCGCGGCCCAATCCTGCGTCATTTTTGCGAGCTTGCGATGACGCGCATAACGTGCGTCGAGTCCTTCCGCGAAGAAATCATCCAGCTTCGACGACAGCGCGTAGATGTGACCAATGCTCGGTGTGCTTGGCGTCATGCTGTCGCGCGCATTTTTTTCAAACTCAACAAAATCAAAATAATAACCGCGATCCTTCGCACTCGCGGCTTTCAACAACGCGGCGGGCGAACAAGTGAAGACAGACAACCCCGGCGGCAGCGCGAACGCTTTTTGTGTTCCTGCCAGCAACACGTCGATGCGCAGCGCATCAAAATCCAGCGGCACTGCCGTCATCGAACTGACCGCATCGACGATGAACATCACGTCCGGATATTTATCCTTGAGCGCGGCAATCTGGCTGAGCGGACTCATCACACCGGTGGAAGTTTCGTTGTGAATCAACGTCAGCGCGTCGAACTGGCCGGTCGCAAGTTTCGCGTCGATTTGTTCCGCGCGAATCGGTGAGCCCCACTCCACCTGCAACGCCTCAGCTTCCTTGCCGCAACGCTTGGCGACATCAAGCCATTTGTCCGAGAACGCGCCGCACATGCAGCACAAAACCTTTTTGGAAACAAGATTGCGCAACGCGCCTTCCATCACGCCCCACGCCGACGACGTGCTGAGATAAACCAGTTGTTTGGTGGAGAGCAGCGTTTGCAATTGCGGCTGCATCTTCGCGTAAAGATCTTTGAAGCCCTGACCGCGATGACCAATCATCGGCGAACGAAATGCCTGAAAAGTTTTGTCGCTGACTTCGACCGGACCTGGAATGTGGAGTTTAATATGCGCCATAAATAGAAAGAAAACTTTCCAGATGCGCTGAATGAACACAAGCGGAGTTTTGGAAAGCATGTGGAGTGCGCCGGCAGAACGCAGCGGCGACGGCACGACCCGAACCGTGATCGTTAATCCGCCAACGGGGAATCGGTTCTATCGTCTGTTCAAACCGTGCAGTGACGCGACTCGCCCAAACCTTCGTAGCGCCGAGGTGACGAGGCTCATTCAATTCGAGAAATTCGTGTCTGGTTTTTTCCACTCTGCGCCTCTGCGTCTCTGCGGTAAAAAAATCCGTGTCCATCCGTGTCTAAAAAATTCGCGTTAATCCGCGAAATTCGCGTCATCATTTCTTTACATATCCATTCGCTCGAAACCATTCCACCGCATCGTGCAATGCTTCTTCTGGCGGAGTTTGTGGCAAACCTAGTTCGCGAATGGCTTTTGTCGGATTAAAAAACATTTTGTATTTCGCCATGCGCACGCCAGCGAGCGGCGCTTTGGGTGGCTTGCCGGAGAACTTTGAAATCAGTTCGTCCCCATGCGCCGCCAGCAGCGCGATGGAGTAGGGGACTTGAAATTTTGGCGCGGGAATTCCGGTAATTTTTTCCAAGACGGCAAACGCGTCTTTCATCGTCCAGTTGCCGTCCGCATTTCCCAAAATATATCGCTCACCAATGCGACCTTTTTCCGCCGCGAGAATGTGTCCGATCGCCACGTCTCGGACGTGAACCCAATTCAAGCCGGTGTCGAGATACGCAGGCATTTTTCGATTCAGGAAATCGACGATGACCTGTCCGGTTGGAGTCGGTTTCGCATCGCGCGGTCCGACGGGTGCGCTTGGATTTACGATTACAACGGGCAAACCTTTCGCGGCCAATTCGCGCGCAACCTGTTCCGCCTGCCATTTGGAAAGTTTGTAATGATTGCTCATTTGCGCGGCGGAGACAGGAGCGGCTTCATCTGTCGGTGTAATTTCACCGTTTAAATTTTTTGGCAAACCGATGCAGCCGACCGTGCTGGTGTAAACAATTCGCGAGCAACCGGCGCCCGCCGCTGCCTCGATGACGTTACGGGTTCCTTCGACATTCGCCGCATACATCGGTTTGTAATCGCGCAACCAAAGATGATAACTCGCCGCGACGTGGAAACACCAATCGCAGCCGCGCATCGCCGTTTGTAATTTCTCGCGGTCACTCACGTCGCCATCCACGCGCTCGAACTCCACGCCCCGCAAACCGCGCAAATCACTTTCACGGCGCAGCAATGCTTTGACCTCGTGGCCGCGCGCGCGCAATTCATGCACGAGATTCGCCCCGATAAATCCGGAGGCTCCAGTGACAAAACAAATCATCGCAACGAGTTTGGCAGGAATTTTTTCACCAAGCCACCCTGTCGAACAGTTTTTTAAAGATTTTTTATGATGACCCTGGCGGTGAGTTTTGTTTGGCGAAGAGAATTCCCTATTAATCTAATTGAATCATCCAAAGAGGCCGTCTAGGGTTTTGCCATGAACCTGACTCAGTCCGCACCCAGACCACCTGCGTCGTTTTGTTTTTTAAATCATTCAACACAACTCATCTGCAAACTTGGTTCCCGTTCAGAAAAAATTAAACCTATGATCGCATCCACCTTGTCTCGCCGATTGTTCTCGTTCATCGCCCTTTTGTTGGCCGGAATTCATTTCTTGCTGAGTGTGCGCGCCGATGTGCCGAGGCCGGTCATCCAGCAATTTCAGCCGCCTGACACCAACGGCTCTGTGCTGTTGCGCTGGGACGCCACCCCGGGCGCGGCCTATCGCGTGCTCACCTGCACCAATCTTGGTAGTGATCCTTGGGCGCCAGTGGATTATCTGGTTGCCCGCAGCAACAGCGTGACGTGGCTGGCGAATGGCCAGAGCGGCTCGACCCGGTTTTACAAACTGTCCACCGACGCCATTGCCATATCGAGCGTGGAGCCGTCGATTATCGTGACGGGTGCGGTGACGACCGTTTATGTCATCGGACAGGGTTTTGGAGCGGATGATGTGCTGCAACTTCTCGGCCCTGGAGGGCCGTGGGTGCTGACGAATCGCGTCGTCATCAGTCCCACGCTGATCAGTTTCACGGCGGGGCCGACGTTCACGCCGGATGTGCCGGGCACTTACCAATTACAGGTGTCGAGCGGGTCGAGCGGCCAGACCGCTACTTCCAAAGCAGCGTCGCTGACCGTCTCGGCCACTCCCGGGGGGAGCGTTCACGCCCTGTATGAACCGCCACAAGAACCGCCGGCGAGTCCGCAGGCGCTGTTGAGCTTCTGGCTTACCAAAAAGGGTTATGACTATTATCAGGCCCAGAGCGCCCTGAACACGGCGGGGATTCACAATAATCCAGCTTTTCAGGAAAACCAGAACCAGGGAGAGATGCCGGTTCACTCAAGCGGGCTTACAGAAGAAATTCGCGAGAATGACACCGTGGTCTTCGACATTCAGGAAGGCAAAAAAGGTCTTAATGCCGTGAACGTCAAGCTGGCGCGCATGGCGGGTGGCGGCGAGAGTGGCAAATTGGTTAGAGAGATAGAATTCGCACGATATAAAGGTGAGAGCCTAATCCCGTTCAACAATTGCGGCGGCAATCCAGTCGTGCAACCCTTCTCTGGAGAAGTCCAGCTTCAAGCGGCGGATCTCGCCATCCCAGGTCGCGGATTGGATTTCATCTGGGCGCGGACCTACCGCGCGCGCCCGGGGAATCAAGGGGTCATCAATTTCTCACAAAATCGCTGGACCCATTCCTACGATGTCTCGGTGGCGCAAACCACTGACGGCATCGCGGTGGCCGACGGCACGGGGCGCGGTGATGTTTATTACCCGGGCACCAACGGCGTTTATTCCTGCCCGGAATTTTTCAACGAAGGCACCTTGAGCAACGGTGTCTTCACCCTCACCTTCCCGGACACGGGTCGGTGGGTGTTCAATCCGCTGGGCGCCTCGGCCACGTCCGGCAAGCTCGCGCAAATCATTGATCGCAGTGGCAACATGATGGCACTTGCCTACGACACCTCGGGCCGGCTTGCGGAAATCGTGGATGATCTCGACCGCACAAATCACATCGCCTACAACTCCGTCGGCCAGCTCGCGTCGGTCACGGATTTCTCCGGGCGCACCGTGACTTACCAGTATTACGGCGGGGGCGAAACCGGCGGTTCGCCGGGCGATTTAAAATCCGTCACCTCGCCGCCCGTAACTGGCACGCCCAACGGGAACAATTTTCCTGAAGGCAAGACGACGACTTACACCTACTCGACCGGCTACGCGAATGACGCCGAAAACCACCTGTTGCTCTCCGTCATTGATGGCAAGGGGCAGATTCTTTACAAGCATGTTTACCAACATAATCAGACGGATTTGGATTTCCTACGCTGCGTGTCGGCGCAGGACGGCACGAATGATTCCGTCTATTATACCTACGCTCCCCAGATTGCCAGCCCGACCAATGGCTATGCGACGATCACGGTGACGGTGCGCGATGCGCTCGGCAATGTGAGCGATTGTTCCTTTAACTCCCGCAATCTGCCGGTGAAGTTGCGTGAATACACCGGTCGCGCGCCCTTGCCCGGTCCGGTGACCGCCACGGACAACCGGCCCACGGGCAGAGTGCGCGATAGCGATCCCGCCTACTACGACACGCAATGGCGCTGGAATCAGAATTCACTGTGCGTGCAGGAGATCGAACCGCTAGGTAATTCGGTGAGCTGCGTCTATGAGACCGATTACAACCCCAACGCCAGCCCGCGAAAGCAGGGCGATTTGCGGGTGGTCCGTCAAGAAGACCCGAATGGCGATGGGATTCCTGACTTGGCCATGCGCTTTGATTACGACCCGCGCTTTGGTTCAGCCGGGATGCGAACCCGCATCAATGAACTGGAAGCTCGTCTCCAGAATATCGGCATTTTGGCCCGCCAATACGATCCGCGCTTTGGTTCTCCGGCCTTGAGTTCGATTGCGGGATTTTTGAGCAAGAAAGGCTATGACTATTATCAGGCTCAGTCACAATTGTCTGCGGCGAAGGGTAAAAAACTCTATGTTGGAAATTTGCCTTTTTCCGCCACTCAAGAACGCGCCATCCCAACGAAAGGAACGGGGCCAAACGGGCAGGGATTGCGTCTCTACAGCACTGGCCTAGCCCACTGGGGCAATGGTTTCGTCATCTCCGCCACCGACCCCAACGGGAATACGGCGACGGCCAACTACGATGCCCAAGGCAATCGCGTGAAGGTGAAGCTTCCGTGGCTTAACAGCTCCACAGCCGATGAAGACTTTATTTACAATACGCACGGACAGTTGACCTCCATCACCCACGCGCCGGATGGCAACGGCTACCGGCAGGTGGACACCATCAACTATTACACCAACGGGCCCCAATTAAGTATGGTCGAAGTAATGATCGCTTCCGCCGGGGCTGGCGGCTTGTCACTTGTTACGGCTTTTGAACGCGACGCGCGCGGCAACGTGACCCGCTGCATTGACCCACGCGGCAACGACACGCTCTACACCTACAATTCGCTGGATCAACTCGTGCAATCCAGTTCGCCCGCTCTTGGCGGTGGTGGTGGCGCGGGCGGTTTTCGGATTGCGACGCAATACACTTACGATGCCGCTGACAATCTCACGATGTGCGCGATTGAGAATCGCGACCACACCGGCGCGCTGGGCGCGAATCCTTTCTGGCGGACGCAGTTCGTCTATGACCAGCAGAACCGCCTGACCGGTTGCTGGCGTGACAAGAACGGCGCGCTCGTGCTGCGTTGCACGGAAGTTAAATACGACGCAAACAACAACGTCGTCCTCTTCCGCTCCGGCGAGGCGGTGAACGGGAACGACACCAACAAGGTCGTCAAGTATCTCTACGACGAACGCAACCTGCTGTTCTGCACGATCACGGCTCCCGGCACCACCATCGCCGAAAACACGGATCAAGGTTACGACGGCAACGGCAATCTTGTCCGGGTTCAACAATCCATAGGCCCGTCGGCCAAAACGGATATTGCCCGCTATGCCTACGACCGCTTCAATCGTTGTGTGAGCGTCGCCGATGCGATGGGCAACTATCAAACGAACCGCTTCGACGCCAACGGCAATCTTGTCCTCAGCACGCTGCTCGGCGCGGCGGGCAGTGGGGTGCTGGCGGAAACGGCGTATCAATATGATGTCCTCAACCGCCCCATCCAATGGACGTTGTCTCCCGGCGACGGCGCCAAGACGGTGACGTGTGCCTATGCGCCGAACGGTGATCTGGTCTCTGTCACTGACGCCAACGGCCATGTGACCGCTTGGGAATACGATTCCGCAGGGCGCAGCACCCGGGTGAGGAAGGGCATGCAGGATATTAAGAACCTCGCCCGAACGGTGGTGGCCTGTATTAGGGATGCCGCTGGCAACGTCGTCTCCACTACGCAAACGGACCTCTCCGATCTCGATGGCTCACCGCAGGTTTTCACGCGCACCAATGTTTATGATTCGTTGCATCGTTGCATCAGCACGGCGGACAATGTCGGCAACACGGACACGTTCGCCTACGATTCGCGTGGCAATCTGGTCCTGCATATTGACTCCAACGCTCATCTCACCAGCATGACTTTTGACGGCTTGAGCCGCTGCACCGGCAGCATTGCTGATTTGAACGGCGACGGCGTATTGGACTTCGTGGCGGACGCCGGTTCGCTGACCGCGTATGACGACAACGATTGCGCCCTCAGCACCACGGACGACAACACCAACTCGACGTTCTACGCCTACGACGCCTGCAATCGCCTCGTTCTCACCACGCACGCCGACGGCACGCATAGTTCGTCCAGCTATGATTTGCGCGGCAACGTGGTCCAGACCGTTGACCCGAACGGCTCGGTCGTCACGTTCACCTACGACTTGAACAACCGCTGCGTGCGCAAGGACATCGCGCCCAACGGAGCCGCCGAGGTCGCGGCTACCACCACGTTTGAAATATTTGGCTACGATGGTTGCTCGCGCCTCGTACTTGCCAGCAACAATGTTTCGCGGCTGACCTTTGCCTATGACTTGCTGGGTAACTGCACCACCAACACACAAGATGGCCTCGTCACCACGCGCACTTTCGATGGCGTGGGCAACTGTCTTTCCATGACATATCCCGGCGGGCGCGTGGTGCAATACACCTATGACACGCTGGATCAAGTTTCCTCCGTGGTCAGTCGCGCGGCCGCCGGCCTTCCACCGACCACGCTGGCGAGCTACGCCTATGACGGGCCGGGCCGCCCCGCCCGCATCACGCGCCATAACGGCACCGGTGCCAGCACGGAGATCAACTGGAACGGCCTAGTCAGCCCGCCCAATGCTACTGGCGATCACGGCTTTCAACAGGTCGCCCGCATCAGCCACACCAGCTCGGGTGGCGCTATTTACATCGACCAGCGCCGTTTCACCTACGACCAGAAACAAAACAAAACCACGCGCGAACAGATGACGGAATTTGTCGCCGGCCAGGGCACATTGACGAACCGTTGGTTCTATGACCCGCTCAACCAACTCAGCCGGGCAATCAACACGAAAGGCACCGGCTCGAAGTTTCGCACCTACCACCTCGATGCCGAGGGCAACCGCCTCGAAGTAACCAACGATGCGGTCGTGGAAGTTTACACCCGCGACGCCACCAGTCCGCCCGCCGACTTCCAGGTCAACCAATACACCACCACGCCATTTGGCAACGAACTGCACGATGACAACGGCAACCGCGTTCAAGTGGCCAATTCCGCTGGCCAGTTGCGTTACGTTTACGACTACGCGAGCCGGCTCGTGTTTGTTTATGACTTCAGCGGCGGTTTCGCCGCGCCAGTAGTCAGTTTCACCTACGACGCGCTCGGCCAGCGCCTCAGCAAAACGAGCTACAGCCCGGATCCGACGCAGCAGCCGGACATGAAATATTACGTCCACGGCAACTGCCAATCGAAAGAAATTTGCGGCGATGGAATCCTGGATGACTGCCGATCCGGCGAGGGTTGCGGCAACGGTATTATTGAGGAGCGCACCGGTGGGCCTGGTGGCGGGGTCAACCACGTTTATTGTTTCGGCGGGAAGTTCGGGGCCATCTCGGGAATGCACCGGAACGAAAGCCTCGCTCGCTTCTCCGCTACCGGCCAGTTGGAGTATTATTTTCTCAGCGACGATCTGGGCAATACCCTCGCCCTCACCGATGCCGGCGGCAGCGTAATCGAACGCTACGAATACGACGACTTCGGTGCGCCGCAATTCCTCACCAGCGATGGTAGCCCGATGACCGGGAGCGATGGCTTGCCGGTAACTTCATCACCGCTGGGCAATCCGTTCCTCTTTCACGGCCGGGAGTGGGACAACGAAACCGGGCTATACTTCGAGAAAGGTTGGCCCTGCCGCTGGGAAATGGCGGATCTCGATTCATCGGATTATTTTGACCCACAGACCGGGCAAACCACGAGCCGTCGTGGTGCCAGCACCCGCAACTCGGAAGGACTCGTATTCAATGTCGTCAATCCTCGTGCCGCCCGGGACAACAATCCGTGGAGCGGTGGTGGCGGTAGCGAGATGAGGAAGGGCACTGTAAAATTCTTCAACGAAGCTAAAGGGTTTGGGAGGGTAAGTAGCGGAGCGGCCAAGGTGCATTGGACGCTCGAAGTGCGCTTTGATCGCATCGAGATGAAATAGCGCGTTTGGTGGGCGTGACCAATGGCAATTATAATGCGAACTATTCTTATCTGGCTAATTCGCCTTTGGTGGGCCAGATTCTTTTCAAGACCAACACGA
>JAYVSV010000148.1:0-10524 GCA_043775015.1 Verrucomicrobiota bacterium | reverse complement strand
CTGCCACTCCGATCGCGGGGTGCAATACGCCAGCCAGGACTATCGCCTGGCCCTGAGCCAAGCCGGACTCATCGCCTCCATGAGCCGCCGAGGAAACTGGCCTGGAATTCGTTTCAGCGCTCTTCTGTGTGTTTGGAACGAATTCATTGTATCAAGCGTTTTTAATTGCCTTTTTAGCTACGAATTTCCTTATATATCGTATAGGTCTTCTATTTGTTGGCTACGTTAAGCCATGTAGTTGTTTAGGAACTCTGACCGATGTAATCCATCTCTCTCCTGCAAAGGCAGATTTCCTCATGAAGATGATTCTAGTGTTTTTATTAGTAGGCAGCTATTTCATTGTTTTCCAACACTGGAAAAGACGAATCGTTTTTTCTAACTCATAAGTTTTCCAAACTTCGATTTGACTCTGAAGAATTTAAATCCTCTATGGTTTGAATCTCTAATTTTAATAGGTCTAGGGATTTTATTGGCTGCCTGCCTTTTAGCAGGTTCATCAGCGGGCAATTTGCCGAATTCATTGAACGTCGTAGTGCGAGAGCTTTCCGCTTTGTTTCGAGATGCATCTACTCAATGGATAATATTTTCTTGCGCGGGAATCTATTTCGTCGCCTCTAAGCTTTTCCACCAATGCCGATCAAACATGCCCTTCTGGCAAACTTCAAATCCATGCCTTTGGGTTTCGATAATGGCGGGATTGATAAGTTTACGGTTCTTCTTTAATTATACATCTGCATCAACTAGCACACTCGCGCTGGTATTATTCGGTGGGTCGGCGCTCGGCAGTAGCATGGTTATGGTGACCAATTGGTTTCCTCACAAGACCGAAGCGCTCCGTCATAGAATTAATGCAATGTTTGTTATTCTGCTCGTGGCGGGAACCCTCGTTAGCCCTGAATCGTTCCTGGGTTTTCAATACAGAGGAACACAACGATGGATTGCTCTTTGGGATAATCCCAATACGTTTGGAATGCTGATGGGGGCAGGCACGGCGCTCGCACTGGGCGCGCTGTTTCAGGGTTTAAGGTTGGTGGAGAAGAATTCAGGAGAGGGGAGTCAGAATTCAGGGATGGTTCGATGGAGCAAAACGGTTTTCTTCATTGGAGCGGCGGGGGTGATGTTGTTTGGACTGGTGAAGAGTTATAGTCGCGGGGCGTGGTTGGGGGCGGCAATCGGAATTGCGTTTCTCATTTGGAGTTGGATGAAAGACAAACCGTCTCGCGGCCGGGCGAACGTACCCGCGAGCCTGGGTGTGTGTGAAACGGAACGGCTCGCGAGGACGCTCTCCCCACCTGATGAGACTGTAAAAGCCCACCTCACCCCGGCCCTCTCCCCCTGTCCGACGGGCGGAGAGGGAGAAGCCGTTTCGCGTCGTTCGTTTCTTTCGCGGTTCATAATAATTTTGCCCTCTATTTGTCTGATTCTGGTTTCGGGTTGCGTCCTTGCGTTCTGGAACTTTCGGCACGCGGAGCATTCGACCACGCGCCGGGCGTTCTCGGTGGCTAATGCTAATGACTTTTCCTGGCGCAAACGTCTCTCGGCCTACGAAGGTTCATTGCAAATGATCGCGGACAAGCCGTGGTTCGGCTTCGGGTGGAATCAGCCTGAACCAATCTATGACAAGTTTTATCGCGCGTCCAAAGTAGATGAAGGAATGGCGATCCAGATGAATGATTATTTCACGCTGGGCACAACGTTGGGGATACCGGCGTTGGGATGTTTTATTGCCTATATCTATTTGTCGCTGCGTGGGGGGAAACATCGAGCATCCAACATTGAACACCCAACATCGAATGAGGAATGGGGAGCGCACGCGGCTCGCGTGCCGTGTTCCGCGTCCTCGCGGGACACTTCAACTTTTTTTCCACAAACTGAAATAGAAAATTCTCAAACTGTCGGCGCGACGCCGACAGGTGCAGGCGAGACGCCCGCGCTCCCCATCAATGAGATGGATGAAGAAGATTGGCTTCGCATGACTTGTCGTGCTGGCGCAATCGTGTTGCTGGTCGGGTTCTTCTTTGATGGAGGGTTGTTCAAGCTGGCGACGGGCGCGACGTTCTGGATTCTCATCGAATTGAGTTCGGAACGGGGAGTTCCAAGTTCAAAGGTTAAGGTTCAAAGTGAGGACGGAAAAGAAGTTCAAGGTTCAACGTTTAAAGTTCAAGGTGCGGGATAAGAGGCAGCCTACTAACGCGGATCGGGGAACGCGGAAATGGGAAAAATTCAGGAGTGTTTTGATTCCAAAAAGTGCGACACCATACACCCGGCCAATAAGTATAAGCTCGTGACAATCAATAGCGCGTCAGCGGTGCTGCCCTGAAGACCGAAGGCATCAGCCACTCCTCCCAAGTATCCTTTGAAACCATCGCTTATATCTAAAACTGAAACTAAAACCCGGCAGCCAAGAAGGCTGGCTGCAAATACGGACACCAAGGTGATGTTAAAAGATGTATTTCTCCCAAAGAGGCAGACCGTTGCTACGAGCAAACCCACTCCGCCAACCGTCCAGAAAACCAAGGGAACAGTCAGGTGAAAGACAGGCTCTCGTGCTGGCGCAAAATCAGCAGGAGTTGTAAAGTTTACGAGGAACAATGCTGTTGCAACGAACAGAAGGATTGCTCCGGCTGAATAGATAAAACTGCGAACCAGGTTTTGCATAAAATTGTCACTGTAGCCGCCGACGTGAGAAGGCGGATTTTTGTTTGTTTCGCCAAATTTTCCCAAGTCGGCGGCCATCCACTAATTTCTATTCACGATCTGCCAGGAACACAGCCAGTTGGTGTAGTCGCTCCTTTTCTATGGAAAGGAGCCGGCAATTATGCCCAACACCTGGACGGATGAAGAGTTTTACATACACTCCTCTGCTGGCCGCTGCGTCCCTGAAGTTTTTTGCTGTGATGCCATTGGTTCCGGAATATTGGTCCAGCGCTCCAATGTCGATGAGCATTCTTGGCACACGCATGCGCGGCGGGTCAGGGTAAGAATTCGGGCTATAATAAAGGACTCCTTTCCAAAGTTCCGGCTTCGTTTGCAGGAGATCGTTCGCCGAACTTGCGCCGACGCTTATTCCCAATAGATATACGTTGTTGGTATCAATACCGACTTTCTTGAGCAAGGTGTCATAGACGCAAACCGCATCGTTCGCCCACTCGCTCTGGTCGCTGTTCCGCCGGTCAACGATCATGAAATAATATCCGCAGTTCGCGATGGTCTGAGCGTATCGGTCCCAATTGTAAGCTTTTTCCAATTTACCCATTACTCCGATGACGAGTGGGGTTTTCAGGGTCGTGTCAACATGTGATGGTTCCAACAGGTAGTAGGTCAAGGCCTTTCCTGAGGTATTGGTGACAATGTTTTGAATAGTGGGCTGGCTGGTGGCGTATTGAAAAGGCTGCTCTTGATTTGAAACGATGCTATTGAATGATCCAGTGGTGAGGTCATACCTCCAGATTCCCGCAGGTTCGTTGGTCAAAGAGCTAATGACAAAAAGTTGCTGCTGACTCACGGCGAAGCCTTTAATTTCGCCCTGCCACGGCAACCGCACCGGCGCATGATGTTGATCAAGTTTAATCACCGGGGTGTTGAGGCTGAAGTCGCTCTCGTTTAAGTAGGCATACCCAAGGCCATGATTTATCAGTCTGACTTGTGTGGGGCGGTAGCCGGAGGATTCAATTCTCTCTTGATTGGTGAGTGTGTTCTGATTCGAGGGAGTTTGCGGATAAAGATCAGCAAAGCAGTCGCCGTGTTTATCCCGGCAATGCACGAGAAACTTTCCCGCCTCCTGGGAATACGAGAATGCCACGAGTTCGTTTGTGGCTGCCTGCCAGATTTTCGCAGGCGCATCCATTGATTTGGAGCTGCGCCAGATTGTATTGTCTAGTTTCCAAAGCAACGTGTCCGGCGAAAAAGCCTGAAGAGATTCCACTGGTTTTTCTGCGGATATGCCGATGTTTTGAAGGCGCTCGGCAGATACAAAACTTTTCGGCCCCGCCCATAGTGTGTCGGACTGGACTAATTCAAATATTTGTTCGCCGTCCGAACACACCAACGTCTGAGGTGAAAGCCAGATACCGGTAGTGACAGGCTTATTCACCTGAAATACGGCAACGGTCTTGCCGGAATTAACGTCACAAATAACGATTTCCTTATGCCGATTTCGACAGAACGCGAAATAGTTGTCATCAGGCGACCAACCCAAAGTTCTAAGTTGTTCATACACCACGCCCTCTCGCCAGGTATCCGTCGGCAATACATCGAGCACTTTTCTATTCCCGGTGGCTATCTCCTGTAAATAGATTCCCCATGAATCGTTCGTTCTATACTGGATGAAGACCAACTTTGTTGCGGCGTTGTTCGGGAGTGGGCGGCCGGCAAAGACAAGAATTGATCCCAACTCCTCCACAATTTCGCGCATGTGGGCGGGGTATTTGGCTTTAGCTAAACGATGGCAGACAACAACTAGCAAAGGCGTGAAGATCGCCAGCACAATTCCGAGCCACGTGGAATGTAATTTTTTCAAAAATATTCCGAAGATTTCCGAGGTTTCCTGTTGACTATCCCGGTTGTGGCTACAGAGTCAACCAAAGACTACTATGGGACGATTAAAACCAATCCGGCGGGCTCGGTTCACCTCAGGCTTCACGTTGATAGAATTGCTCGTGGTCATTGCTATCATCGGCATCTTGGCCGCGCTGCTGTTGCCCGTTCTATCGAAGAGCAAGCAGAGGGCACAAGGTATCGCCTGCCTCAACGAAGGGAAACAATTGATGCTGGGGGTAACAATGTATTCCGGAGATAACCACGACTACTTTCCTCCCAATCCTGACGACGGCAACACCATTCCCGGTCACAACTGGTGCAGCGGCCATGCGGGAGGTGGCGGCGCTGATGAGTTTAACCCCGATGTCCTCAAAGACCCGGAGCGCAGTCTTTTAATTCCATACCTGAGCGGGAATGTATCTGTGTTCCACTGTCCGGGGGATAAACGGATTGGTTTGTATCAAGGCAAGGACCCGGCCTTGATTGGTAAACAGGTTCCTTCAGCACGTACTTTTTCCATGAACCAGGCGGTTGGCACCATTTGTCCTGGTTTCGATGCGGCACTCCACCATGCCAAACATTCTGGCGTGCCAACCCTACCCGTTAACGGCCCGTGGTTGGATCACAGCAACGAACATCGTCGCAACTCTCCTTGGATTACTTACGGCAAGCTCTCAACCGTCGGCGCTCCGGGGCCTTCCAAGCTATGGGTGTTGATGGATGAAAACCCGAAGGAGCTTAACGACGCGGGTTTTGCCTTCGGGATGCAAATTCCAGCGTGGCATGACGTTCCGGGAACTTATCACGACCTCGGTGCTGGATTTGCGTTTGCCGACGGGCATTCGGAAACCCATCACTGGGCAAGTCGCTCGGATAAGAAACGAGGACGCATCACTGATCCGCTCGACCAGCGTGACTGGCTCTGGATGCGCGAACGAACCTCAGCGCATGTCAGCGGGACGATGCCCACGCCCACCTTGTAAGTGTTTGTGCTTTGCATGGTTCTTCCAATGAAACTTTCGCGAGTGTGCAAAGATTGGAGAAAAATCTTGGCAGGAAAGAATGCGTGTTTCTGGTTATTCATTGCTCTCGCGTTCTTTGGCTCAATGATTTGGGCGAAGTCGCGTGATCCATTCGGGCGGATTTGGTTCACGGTCAGGACGGCGCATTATGGGAAGGTCAAAGGTGTTGCGGTGTTGCCGGTGAGGAAATCGGCGGTCGCAGACCGCACGCTACAGTTGCCGGTGGTTTTTTACGTTTATGGTTCGGGTGGGAGCTTGCTCAATTCGGGGAATGAGTTGCGGCAACTGGCGGAGCTAGGCATGGCGGCGGTGGCGATTGAATACAATCAGAACGATCAAGCGGCGTTTGATGAGCAGTTCATCGCAGCGCGCAAATGGGCGGCTTCAAACGCGGAACTCAGAACGGGGAACGCGGAATGTTGGATCGGGTTCAGCTTGGGCGCGGAACGGACGCTGAGATTTCTTCTCGATCATCCAGAAATGCAGCCCCAGCTTTACGTGCGCTTGGCGGGAGGCGTAGCGGCGTCTCGGGAGAGCGCCGCCAATTCGTTTTCCAAGTCACCGGCGTTCTCCCGAAACGCCGCTACGAAGGTTCTTTTAGTTCACGGCGAGAATGACGAAATCTTTCCGATAGCCGAAGCGAAAGAGGTCGCGGCATTTTTTCAGACGAATGGAATTTCCACTGAGTTAAAAATCCTGCCGGGCAAAAGCCATGCATTCGATGCGGACCGCGCGGTGGTGATTCGGGAAGTTGGCGAATATATCAAAGCGCAACTGACGCCCGAACATTCGTTGCCGGAATTTCCCGTGACCAAGAATTATCCATACGTGTTATGCATTCTGCCCGCCTTTCTTTGGATCGGTTTCTGGATTTATTTGAGAATAGGGAACGCGCGCGTCCCGCGTGCTGTGGCTGGCGTCACGCCAGACCATTTCCAAAGTGCTGCCGAGTTGCACTCGGCAGAATTCAAACTGCCGAGTGCAACTCGGCAGCACAGGTGCGTCCAACATCCAAAGTTGAAAAAATGGGAAATCGGATTGCGCGTCGCGGCAATTATTCTGGCGACACTTGCGATTGCCCAAACAGGGATTCATCTCATCACGCCGCGATTGGCCATTTCAGATTCGACGCTCCGCATCGCCCGACGCTGGTTGCTTGCGCCAAAATGGAATGGAGATTTTGAAACATTGGCGGCAAAACCGTTTTGGCAAGGACAACGGCTCAAGACATTGCTCACCCATGTCGAGCTGGCCAATTATTGCGTCTATGAATTGATCAACTGGAAAGTGGACAAGGCGATTTACAACGACTTCGTTCTCTCGCCGGTCATTGAGGCGGGAGACGGCTCACCGAGCCGTCTCTACGAAACGAATGGCGAATTGAACTGGCGACGTCCGTTGTGGGAATTCTTTTATCCGCGCATTCGCAAAGAGGATTCGCCCGAATCTGCGGCGGAAATCGTGATGAGAAATTTACGAGAGCGCGTCACGATTGTTACTGCTGAGTTCGACGCACAGGCACGTTGGCCGACTGGAATCGAAACCATTTGGCGCAATCAAATCACCAATGAAAAAGGATTTCAGCGGATTTACGTCGCTGCGCTGCGCTCAGTTGGCGTTGGAGCGCGTTTAAATATCACGGGCGATGCGGAATTCTGGACAGGTTCGGAATGGAAAACCGCGCCTCGGACGCTCATCAGTTACTGGCTTCGTTAAATTGCGGTTTGCACAAATTGTTCAGCGGTGGATGAATGAGATTTGCGCCGGAGCAAACCTGCTTCAATTCCATCAGATCCCAACTTCCAGTCGCTTGGTCAATTTTGTCGGCAGATGAGTCAAAGGTTTTATTTGGAACCAACGACGAAGACCGATCATTTTTTGCCAAGCAAGGCTTTCGCATGTTGCCGCGCTACTTCGCTTTGTCCGCCAAACATCCGGGCGAGTTCCGTGACTCGTTCGGATTTTTCCAACAGGACAATTTTTGAGATCGTTCGCCCGTCGATGATTTCCTTCCTGACGAGATAATGCGCGGAAGCTGTCGCGGCCACAGCAGGTAAATGCGTGATGCAGAGGACTTGATGTTGCCCGGCAATCTGGCGCATTTTTTCGCCGACCACGCCTGCGGTTTGCCCGCCGACATTGGCATCGATTTCGTCAAAAACGAGAACCGGAATTTCGTCCTGCAATGCGAGGGCGGTTTTCAACGCCAGCATCACGCGCGACATTTCGCCCGATGACGCGATCGCCCGGAGCGGACGGGCCGGCTCCCCGACGTTGGGCGCAAATTGAAATTCAATCGTGTCAAATCCGCAGTTGAGCAATGAGGCTGAGGAAATGTCGTTCGACGTCTGAATCGAAATGTCGAAGTGACATTGATTGAAGCCGAGATCATTCAGTTGCTTCACCACGGCTTTGTTCAGCTTCGGAATAAATTTGCGGCGCGCACCTGAAAGTTCCTGACCCACTTTGCGCAACTCAGTTTCCAATTTTTTCAAGGCGCTGTTCAAGCGCGTGAGCTCGACATCACGCTGTTCGAGGGATTGTAATTTCGTTTGCGCCTCTTCGCCAAAGGCAATGACTTCTTCCAGGTTTCGCCCGTATTTGCGCTTCAACGACTGCATGAGATTCAGCCGCTCTTCGAGTTCACCGAGTCGTTCGGGATTGGGATCAAGTCGGTCGGCGTAATGCGAAAGATCGGTTTGCACGTCGCGAATCGCGGCGACGGCTTGCTCGTGCATGGAAAGCAAACACGAGATGGCGGGATCAATCCGCTGCAATTCCTGGATGCTCCGACCGAGCCGACCCGCTTGAGCGAGCAAGGAATTTTCATCGTCGTTCAATTGGCCGAGAGCCGTCTGGCTCAGTTCGACCAACTTCGCCGCATTGCTGGCGCGCGCGTGCGCTTGCTGCAACTCGACCTCTTCGTCGCCTCGCAACTTGGCCGCGAAAATTTCCCGCACTTGAAATCGAAGAAGATCCAGTTGCTGTGCGTAAGTTTTCTCGTCGATAATGAGACCGGCCTTTTCCGCTTCGAGCGATGAGCGGCGCCGCGCCAACTCACTAAATTCGTTGCGCAAAATTTCCAGTTCACCAAACGCATCGAGAATGGCAAGTTGCCTGGCCGGATGGAGCAGGGACTGGTGATCGTGCGGGCCATGCATATCCACCAGCCATTCGCCAAGACTCCCGAGCACGTTGAGCGTGGTGGGAGAACCGTTCACAAATTGGCGATTCGTTCCACTCGCGGAAAAACTGCGCTTCAACACCAGTTGATTTTCCTCGCAGGATTCCAAACCGTTCTCTTCGAGAAAAGATTTGAGTGGCGCGCGCAGTTTGCTCGTGTCGAAAACGGCTTCAACGGAGCAGAGGTCGCTCCCGGCGCGAATCAACGTGCGATCAGCTCGCTGGCCGAGAACCAGATTGAGCGCGCCGATGATAATTGATTTGCCCGCGCCGGTTTCGCCCGTGATGGCGTTGAAGCCGGGCTGAAGTTCCAGCGTGAGGTCTGTCACCAGGGCAAGATTTTTGATTCGCAGCGTGGTTAACATTTCTAAAATTCGTTCGCGCCAATTTTGAGGGCTGCGCTCCCGTTCGGCAAAGAGTTTTTATGTCGGATCTCAAACTTTAACTTATCTCCAAGGCCGCGCCTCCGCGTTTCTGCGGCAAACATCCGCTTTCCACTTTCCGCTTTCTGATTTTCCCATTTCCAAATTTCTGTTTTCTACTTTTTCTTCTCCACATTAATACCTCTGGACAAGCCTCCAACGCAGATTTACGGTCAAACCATGAACCGGGATATGGGAAACTTCCGTCACTCGCCTAACTTTTAGGCATCGTGACGTGCCCCGTGAAATGAAACAGCTTGTTTCCATCGTTGCCCTACTAGCATTCGTCTTGTTTGGTTGCACTGCCACGAAAACGGCGGCGCGTCCCACCGCTCAGGAGATTCTGATGCAGGATGGCAAGCTATTGTATGAACTTGGACGCTTCGATGAATCACGCAACAGATTGGAGCGTTTGCTGGCTCAAACGACGGACGAGCGTTTCAGAGTGAGCGCCGCGTATTACTTGGACCGCATTGAAAAGGGGCTTGCTCCCGACCCGAGCGACCCGCGTATCCCAAAATGTTTCGGACCATGACCACGCCACCTAACCATCGTGCGATATGAGCAATTGGCACTTCAAAATACTGTATGATGGCGAGTGCCCGTTCTGTGTGCGGGAGTTACGATGGTTGCAGCGTCGCAATCGGCTCGAACATGTGGTCGCAGCCGTTCACTCTTGGTAACAGATGAAATTCTGCATCAACATAATTTGTTTAGCCTTTTGCTTATTTTTGAGCTCAGGTTGCACAAAATCGAAAAGCCCCGATGAACTAGTGTTGGAGTCATATCGGCCCAACGCAGAGGTCGAGTCTCGTGGAAAGTTAATGCAATCTGTTACAACTACCTCAAATCCGCAGAAAAGTCTTCTGCATATCCGCCTGGCTGAAATGCAGCATTTTGTTTTCGAAGAACAAGCAAAAAAGGATTATTTGCTCGCATTCCAAGCGGACTCCAATTCTCTGGAATCACTTTATGGGATTGCACTCACTTCACCACAGGACAAGAGCAACCAACCCTGGCTAGATTTATGGATAAGTCATGATCTTTCCAACTCGTTGCCACACTACTTAAAAGCCGCGTGTTACACAAAGGAATCACAGTTCGACCTCGCTTTCAACGAGGTTTGCAAAGGTAACGATTTAGCTCAAGTTTTACAACGCCCGCTCTATTTACATCTGTTGCAGAAGGGAATGGTGCTTCCTGAAGAATTTCAAGAGCAAGCGAGAGCCGAGTTGAGCAGTAAAAGTATGAGGTTGCAGTGGGCTTGCTTCGATAAAACGGAGAGAAAAGTTGGTTCATTTGGTTAGTTGTTTTGGAGTTCGAAGTCAACGGGTGAAGAGAAAGCCAGCGCGCTGTGG
>JAYVSV010000147.1:0-6249 GCA_043775015.1 Verrucomicrobiota bacterium | reverse complement strand
AGTTTCAATTTGGAAAACAAATTTTAAAAGTGCCCGACGGTTTCGAGGTTATACTTGCCGCCAACACCAACCTCATCCAACGCCCCGTCAGCGCCAGCTTTGACGACCAGGGCCGGCTTTATGTGACCGACTCGTCAGGCTCCAACGAAAAGCCAGACATTCAAATCAAGAACCCGACGGCGCGCATCCTTCGTCTCGAAGACACCGATGGCGACGGACGCTTCGACAAGTCGGTCGTGTTCGCCGAACAGGTGATGTTCCCGCAAGGCTGTCTCTGGCATGATGGCTGGGTCTATGTCGCCGCGCCGCCGAGCATCTGGCGATTTCGTGATACGAACGGCGACGGTGTGTCCGATCAACGTGAGGAATGGTGGAAAGGTGACACGCTGACGGGTTGCGCCAACGATGTGCATGGACCGCAGCTCGGACCGGATGGTTACATCTACTGGACGAAAGGCGCTTTCGCCGAGCAGACCCACAAACTCGGCAACGGACGCACGTTGAACGACAAAGCCGCGCACATTTACCGCGCACGCCCCGATGGCTCGGATCTGGACGTCATCATGACCGGCGGCATGGACAATCCGGTCGAAATTGCCTTCACGCCCGAGGGCGAAACGATCTTCACCAGCACATTTATTGATTTCAGCCAACCCGGATTCCGCGACGGCATCGGGCACGCGGTTTATGGCGGCGTGTTCGGAAAGATTCATGATGTGATCGAGGATGGTCGCGTGAAGCGAGCCAGTCCCGAAGTCATGCATCCATTTTATCAGGCTGGTCCTGCTGCCGAATGCGCGCTCTGCCGTTACGAGAGCGACGGCTTTGGTGCCGGGTTTCGCGATAACTTTTTCGCCACATCCTTCAACTTGCACAAAGTCACCCGGCACATCCTGAGGCCGAAAGGCGCAACCTTCGCGAGTACCGATAGCGATTTCGTGGTGTCCGACAGCGTGGATTTTCATCCGACGGATGTGTTGCCCGACGCCGATGGCAGCCTGCTCGTCGTGGACACGGGTGGCTGGTATAAACTCTGTTGCCCCAGCTCGCAACTCGCCAAGCCCGACGTGCTCGGCGCGATTTACCGGGTGCGAAAAATGGGGTCACCGCAATTGACCGACAAAGAGCGCCGCGCTGCTTATGCCCGCCTGGTCAAGCCACCGGGTCTTGACCAAAAAAATCCGGCCAGCGCTTTGCAACTATCTGTCCTGACTGCTCCGCAAAAAAATCACTCCAGGTTTGTCAGCGTTCTTTCCCATTATCGCTCGATGCCGGATGAAAAAAATGCTCATGCCGCAAGAGCCGCCGCCGAAGGTTTGGGACGGCTTGGTGATAAAAAATCGGTCCCGTTGATTTTGGAAACGGTCGCCGTCTCAGACAAAGACTTCGTCCTCGAACAATCTCTGATTCGTGCGCTGATTGACATCGCCGCCGCGATGCCAACGCGGGCCGGTCTTAAAACCGAAAATCCTGCCATCCAGCGTGGCGCTCTTATCGCCCTCGACCAGATGGACGGCAGCGAACTGAAACCAACCGAGGTCGTGCCATTTCTGAGCGCAACCGACGAACGCCTGCGCACGGCGGCAAACTGGATTCTCAGCCATCACCCCGATTGGGGCGGCGAGCTTTCGGGTTGGTTCCGCCAACGTCTCACGGACTCGGAACTGACGGATACAGAACGCAAGACGCTCGACCATCAACTTCACATCCTTACCCGTGCAGGGGTCGGCCAACAGTTGCTCGCCGATGCCATCACGCAACCCGGTTTTCATGACGAAACCCGCGTCGCCGCTTTGGACGCCATGGCCGGTGCCGGTTTGAAGGAACCGCCGGCAAGCTGGAAGGCGGCGGTGCTGTCTGTTCTTGCGGCGAACAATTCCAGTTCGATGACTTCCGCCGTTCGCGCGGCCCACACCATGAACAACGACGCGAACATCGTCGCGACGCTGCACTCGATTGCACGCGCGCCTAAACAATCCGCTCAACTTCGACTCGATGCGCTCGTCGCCTTGCCGACTGGCGCTTCTCTTGACGCCGTTGAGTATGATTTTCTGCGCGCAAGCCTTTCCGCCGACAGCGCGCCGATCACCCGCAGAACGTCCGCAGGCGTGCTGGCCCATTCGAAGCTCGGGACAGAACAACTTGCTTCGCTCGTGGACAACTTGAAGTCCGCCGGCCCGCTTGAATTGAACACGCTGCTCGGCGCTTTTGACAGCGGCGGTGACGATGTTTTGGGAGGAAAATTGCTCGCAGCGTTGCGCGAATCCAAGAGTGCGAAGGCCCTGCCCCCGAGCCAGCTCAAGCCGCACTTTGCCAAATTCCCCGAGACAACGCAAAAGAGCGCCAACGAATTTCTCGCATCGCTGGACGTGGATGCCACCAGGCAGGCCGCCAATCTCGAGAACCTGCTGACAGCGATCACGTCTCTCCAGGGCGATATCCGGCGCGGCCAGTTGGTCTTCACGAGTTCCAAAACGGCGTGTGTCACCTGCCATGAGATCGGCTACGTCGGTGGCCACCTCGGCCCGAGTCTCTCCGGCGTCGGCAAAATTCGCACCGAGCGCGATCTACTCGAAGCAGTGGTTTATCCCAGCGCCAGCTTTGTGCGCAGTTACGAGCCGATGGTGGTTGTCGTGAAGTCCGGCGACACATTCAACGGCGTGTTGCGCAAAGATGCGCCCAATGAAGTCGTGCTGGCGACCGGCCCGGAAACGGAAATGCGGATTGCGCGCGCAGACATCACCGACATGCGTCCGGGAATGCTCTCCGTGATGCCGCAAGGTTTGGACTCGCAACTCAGCAAACAGGAACTGGCCGACCTCATCACTTTTTTGAAGTCGATGAAATAGATTTTTTGGTGAACGTGATAAACGGAAAATTTTCCGCAAAGGTAGGGAATCACTGCAGCGATTCCGAGCAAACCCGCAGGTTTGCTCCACCTTTGTGGAAATTACTTTCGACAACCGCTATACCAAACGATCTTGTCACTGCGTCGGCTTGCGGAGCGACGAAAGAAATTCAACAAGATCAACGAACTCCTGCGCGGACATGGTTTGCTGCAAACCCGTTGGCATGATTGAGGTTTTGAGCTGCTGTCGTTTCGCGACCTCGGTTTTTTTGTAGCGTGCGACGATTCCCTTGAGATCTTTCATCACCAGTTCGTCGCCGGTTTCGCTGACGACAAGACCGTAGGCTTCATCGCCGGATTTCAGTTCCACTTGATTCGCTTCAAACCCAAAGGAGATTCCAGCACTGGGATCAAGGATGGATTCAATCAACGCTTCCCTGCCGAGTTTGCTGCCAATTTCCGTGAGCGCCGGCCCAATGTCCATCCCCTTCCCTTTGATTTGATGACAACTGCTACACGCGGATTCCGTTCTAAAAAAGACCTGTTCTCCTTTCACCGAATCGCCTTTCATTTTCAACAATTCCGCGACACCCGGCAAAGGAGCGGCTCCTTGACTTTGCGGCAGGGGCAAAATTTTCGCTGCTTCCTCCTTGGTTTTTTCCCAGCGCACCTTGTTCAATTCCGCGCTCGCCGTGAGTTTTAAATCCTGAGATAGCCTTTCGCTTTTAGCCAGGCTCAACAGTTCCGAGGCCCCCTCCGAGGTTTGGGCAAGCGAACGCACGGCTTGTTTTCGCAACAGCAAATCAACGGTGACGTTTGTCACGAGCGGCAGGAGCAGTGGAACCATTTCTTTGCTGGCGGTGTTGCCCAATGCTTCGGCCAACTTCACCGCATTCGTGCCCTGCAACCCTTGGTTGAGCGCGTCCGTATCTCCATTGGCCAGAACCAGGCGAACGGCTTCCACGCCACTTTCGCTGGCGGGCGAGTTCGCCGCCACTTCGAGTAATCCCTCGCTTTGATCTTTCAACTTGAGTTGTTTGACGACGTTGACGAATTGCGGAGTGCCCCGGATTTGCGCCAGCAATTTGGAGGCAGCCGCTTTGAACTGAGGATTTGTTTCCAGGTCGATCCCCTCCAATCGGCTCAGCGCCTCGATTGCGATGGTCAACCGCTGTTCCTTGGTCAGACCTGTGCTTTGATTGGTTGTCTCGCTCCAAGCCGGGAGGCAAAGCGAAAGAAAAAAAATCGCCGGAAGAAACCGTTGTATTGGAAAACGAAAATGCACGTTCCACGTTTGCCAAAAGCCCGCCGTTAAACAATCCATTTCAAATAAAGAGCAATTGTTTTGATTTTACCATTGGCTGAATCCTTGAGTTTCAATACTTGGAAAAAGGACGGGGCTGGATGTGGGTGGCCCGTGTCTTGAGGCGTTCGGAATAATAAGTGCAAAGTTACTCTGCTTTTGTCTTACCTGTAGCGGCTGCGGGCTTAATAATGGGATATTTCAAACTTGGAAAACGAATCAAATGATTCGTGTAATCGCCTCTTGTTCCAAGATGCTCTATGAATTGGAAGCGGATTTCCAAGGTGTAAGTCCCTGGCTTATCAATCACAAACAAGTCGTTAGGACGAAAGAGAAGGTTCGAACCGAATAAATTATCTTTTTTTTCGTAAGCCGTCAGCCTTTGTAGCTTCGTTTCTACTTTGGAGGGATTTAATGCCAAAAAATGAATGCCGACTTTTTTGCCAAGTTCCGTCTTGGGCATGTGAACGCCGTTCGCATCTAAAAGCTCTACCTGATACGCGTATTCCGGCTGCTTTGGGACAAATAAATTTCTGGGACCATTTGTTGCGGTCCAAACGCCATAATACAGCCGCTGGTCAAATGTTGTGAGGTCAGAGCGCATTTCATCGTGTGCCGCGATAAAAAATCCTGCAACGACTCCGCTTTCTATGAAAAAAGGTTCTGAAAAAGGTTCTTTATCGTTTTGATCTGCGCACAAATTAACAACGAAGAAAGCGATGATTGCCGCATAAAATGAGCCGTTAACATTAATTTTATTATTCATGATCTCTCCTTTAACGCATTCCACCTTGCTGTATAGTCCATTGTGGAAACTCATCCGAGCTGTTCGTAAAGGGGTCGGAGATTACTATTAACGTGTTTTTCTGATGGGATAGTCTCTGTAAAGGGGTCAGTCCGGAGTAATTACACAAGTCCGGGTTCATGTTGATTGTCCGTTTCATTTTTGTCCTTCGCATTTTGCAGGCGGTTCGCGACGTGCGCCCATGTGCCCATTCTCAACTCATTCGCAATCCACTTGAGCGTCATGGTCGGCTCAACTCGAAGCTTTCGCAGCGTCCACCGTTTCTCTCACCTTTTGAAACCAGCGTCAATAGTGAGGACTGCCCCTTTACGTTTACCGATTCTAAGCAAACTTATTCTACCGAAGCAAAAATCACTTTCGGGCAACTAACTTGTGGCGGGCTTGAGAAGCCAACCTGCTTCTGACACACTTTAAAATAGGCGGCATTTGCTGTGCAATTGGTTGTCGTCTGCCTTTAGTTTTCAATTTTCTCCCATACACCCTTCTTCAAAGTCAAAGTGAACTGTGGAATCGGCTTATTCCCATGAAGAATCACACGTAATTCACCGCTGTTTTCTGAAACCTCGTCGACGGTAATCTCATCCCAAAGAGCATTGGTTGTGAAGAAAGGCTCTTTTCCAAAAGCTGCATACAGGACTCCTGTTCGAAGGGGCGGTAAAGCGCCCGGTCCACTGCCTTTTGCGAGAAACATCTGCCGCGCAGTTTCTGAACCGGCGGTTTCTCCAACGCGAAATAGCTTGAGGCCATCCATTGAAGCATAAGACGCATACGTAGTGCCTGCTGACGTTGTGAGTAATTTAAAATCATGAGGATTTGCATTTTCAGATTCCCAACAAAACCAGATAAACGGAACGTCGCTCTTTGATTGAATCTGAAATTCGACGAGTTGCACAACACTCTTAGCACTGCCCCGTTGTCGTTCAAGATCGTAAACGTTTGCAGACAAATCCACAGGAATCGATTTTCGCTGGCCTCCCATTTCCAACAAAAGATAATTCGCTTTGGATGTTGATGTGATTAGGCTTCGCCTAAACTCTCGTTTCACCATTTTGATAGTAGGATCGAAGCGGTTGGTTGTGACAGTTTCCTCAGCTCTGACAATAGCACAAGCTGATAAGATTACGCCAAAAAACAATGCTAAATTCGCCTTCTTTGTGGTTTTCATAAAAGTTTTCAATTTATAAATCTAAGTTGATGGGCTTGCTTCGATAAAACGGAGAGAAAAGTTGGTTCATTTGGTTAGTTGTTTTGGAGTTCGAAGTCAACGGGTGAAGAGAAAGCCAGCGCGCTGTG
>JAYVSV010000146.1:0-3370 GCA_043775015.1 Verrucomicrobiota bacterium | reverse complement strand
GAACTCCGCCGAATATGTCGCAGTCGTGGTCGGGCTTCCCGTGTTGCTGTTCGGGCGCGGGATATTATTCACCAGTTCGTTGAGCGACACCGGATAGTTCGTTCCTTTGCGGAAATAAAAAGTTTTCTCCTCGGCGATTCCATGTTGCTGCGCGAACAACCGGTAACTGTTCACCCGCATTTCCGTGGTGTGACAGACCGCGCAACTGCTTCCATTGTTCACCTTGCCCGTGTCCAGCACCCGCATTTTGATCGGCAAATAATTCGGCCCCGGATCGCTCGCGAATGGGTTCAAGCCCAACTGATATTCGTCAAACAAACCCAGGCCGTTCCGATCCGGGTCGGCATTGGTATCGTCGGGCGTGAGTGGATCAAGTCCGTGCGCTTGCTCCCACAAATCGCTTAAACCATCGTTGTCCGTGTCCGGTTCGGAAAGGCCGGTCGGGTCGGTCACGTTGTCGCGGATGAAAACTAAATAATTTTCCGGCAACTGATAGGCGATGGTTGAGTCATTCAAAAAAATTCCGAGCATGAGCGAACGCCAGCCTTGCACGGTGGAATCCGCGTTGGCCGAAATATTCAAATCGCCGGTCAATGTCGTCGTGCCGAGCGCAATGATTCCAGAGTTGGTTAAATTATAGGAACCGGTGGCCGCCGTCCCATTGGGCAGCGCGGACAATTGAATATTCAAGGCGTCGCCCGTCTTGAGCCGCGTCGCCCGCAGTTTTGCGACCGTCGTGGTTCCTTCGACCGCATTGGTTTGCACAATCGAAATTTTCACAAACCGATCCGCGCTTAAAAAATGAATGGGAAAACTCGACGCCATGAACAAATTGCTGACCGTAAAATAACCGCCCGCATTATTATCAGTATTACCCGGAATCGCCGCTGTGAGAAAAACGCGCGCCAGATTGCTGTTCGCTTCAAAGCGAACCTGATTGTTCGTCACATTTCCCGAAACCCGCATGTAGGACATATTGTAAGTCGAGTTGGAATAAATCTGATAAGGGATGTTCGTCGCCACCCGGCACGAGCCGCTGCGATAAATCTCAACGATGCCCGGAGAATCAATTGCAAATGGCGTGGTGTGATAGGAAGAAGCCTGCTTGAGCAGCGTCCAGCTAAAACTCGTCGCGTTGCTGTCGTCGATGAACACCGTGGCGGCGTTGGTGATGCCAATCGTATAATCCGCGCTGCCTTTCAAAGTCATCACTACTGTTTCACTCGACTCCAATATTCCGTCGGCAATCGGCGTCACCGAAATGTCCAAACGATTTGTCGCCGCTGGAATGACAAAAACATTCGTCAGAAAACTGTAGTCATTGCTATTGAGCGCCGAGCCGCTGATTCCCACCGTAACAATCAGCGGAGAACCTGTGTTACCCGTCCTGAGCAGCGCAAACTTTCCCGCTTTCGGCCCGGTTTCACGCGCGTCCGAATCCGCCGCGATCACTTGCACGCTCGGCAAATCATTGTCGATCATCAAAATGGAAGTGGAACCATTGCCAATCGTGTAAGCCGTCGGGTTGGTTGAAATCGTTGCGATGATTTGTCGCGGCCCCGTGAAAATATTATTGGTCTTGGGGATGATGATGACATCCACAATGTTGCTGCCCGCCGCAAAATTCGTTGTCGTGGCAACCGTGTTGTAATCAATTCCGTTCGTCGTGTTGCCGGAAAGTGAAAATGAAAAACTCAGTGAAGTCGTATTCGAACCCAAGCGCGTAAAACGAAATACGCCGTTGTTCGTCACGCCTTCCGGCTCAATGGCAATCGGCCCGTATGGACTTACCGAAAGCGTCGGCAAATCGTTGTCGATTAAATTTACCACCGCCACCCGTTCATCCCACAAACCGTCCGAATAATTAGTCACTGTCACCGTGACAAATCCGGGACGCGATGCTTGCACCATGTCGTTGGTTGGAGTGACCCGCAGTTTCGACACGGAACTTCCCGCCGCAAAGTAAACCGTGTTGGAAGCAGCGGTTCCATTGGTTGTGGTCAAAGTGAAATCAAAATTTAACTCCGCGTTGCCGCCGAGATAAAATTCCAGCGGCGTATTATTCGTCGAGGCCGGTTTCGGCAGGAAAAAAGTGAACTCCCCGTTCGTCCCGCCTTCCATCGCGTTGGGCAACGAAGCAAAAACTCCCGCGTGCGTGACGCGAGTATATTCAGTGAGATTCGGAATTCCGTTTCCGTCGTGATCTTCATCCGCATCATAAATTCCATTGCTGTTGCTGTCCGGTAAAGACGGCGAAGTTCCCGTGACTAAAAATTCAAACGCATCCGGCAACCCGTCTCCGTCGGAATCAGTCATTAAACCGAGTCGGAAAAAAGCCATGTCATTGGTCAAAATAGGAAAACTAAAATTCGTAGAACCAAAAACCGTTTGCCCCAAAAGTCGCCAGCGGTTTGTCGGAATAATCGGCGTCCAATAAACATCATAAACCCAGTTCGTGTCGCTCTCCATCAATGTGAAATTCATCACGCCGTTCGTAACTGAATTGCTAATGGAATAGCTAAATACTGGCATCGTTAATTTCAAACCGGAGTCACTATACGCTGGCGGAAATTCATTTCCCGGATCGTCTCCACTGCCACCTTCACCCGGCGAGGGCGGTCCCGAAGCATCGAGAGACATTTGCTGCGCCGTTTCTTCGCGCAATGTCACATAATCCACCGCGCGGTCGTCCACCAGAAACACATTGCCGAAGGAATAAACGTCAACGCCCGGCGCGGGATTGTAGGGCAAGGGCGGCAGGTTTGTAAGCTGGAGCGAAAAGAAAGTCCCCCATTGCGGCGGAACAGAAAGCAGGAGGGCTTTTTCTCCGTGGATAAATTGGGGCACATTGAAATTCAGGAGTTCCACAGAATCAGACTGTAGTTCCTGCGCATGAGAAAAGAAGGGGAGAAGTAAAACCAACGTAGCGGCTTTCGGGAGAAAGCCGAACCTCTTATTTCTGGAGGGACTACGGCGCTCTGCCGAGACGCCGCTATGAGTCTGCGGACTTTTTTGAGAGAGCTTGAAAGGCAGAAGCAAAATCGCGAAGAACAGTGTTTTTAGTTTCATGGTGGTTTTCTGCAAACCTCGGAAACGGAAAAGGCGCGAACTCAACACGCCCTGCATCGAGGCACCGCTAAGCGCCTGTCCAGATAGCGCATCAAGCCGCGCCATGTGGCGCGCGCTTGAGCAATCTGGACGGGCGGGAAAATTAGCGGTTTTCGATGCAGCCCCGTAGCCAAAGCTACGCAAATTATTTTATTTGGTTTTTGGGTTCTTCCAACTTTAGCGTTGGGAAAAGGATTGGGTGAAAACACATTGAGTGGATGAAAGACATTCAACTTTACGAGCAACTGTTGGGACTGAGCGG
>JAYVSV010000145.1:0-2807 GCA_043775015.1 Verrucomicrobiota bacterium | reverse complement strand
TTTCCATTCTCACCGCTTTATCCGTGTCCATCTGTGTCCATCCGTGGTTTCAATTGAATTGTCCCGGCTTAGAGCCTGTTTGAAAACTCGCCCGGTGAGGGCACCGGGCCTACCAGGGGTCGTGTTTTCCGCCAAAACTTGTAGGCCGCGTGCCCTCACGCGGCGGTTCGAGAGAGTTTTTAAACAAGCTCTTACAATTTTCCAATTTTCCACAGCCGCGTGTCGCTGCGGAAATAGATCGCGCCGCCGGAGATGGATGGCGTGCTCAAAATCTTCTCGGCGAGATTCAGTTGGCCCACCACTTCACCTTCCGGTTTCGACGTGTCCACCACTTGTGCCAAACCTTTTTCGTTCACGCAAAAAAGATATTTCCCTGCTGCAACGGGAGTCGCGCTGAACGGGCCTTGCAGACGCAATTGCCAGAGCCGATTGCCCGTGGAAATTTCGCCGCAGGTCAACACGCCGCCGTCGTTGAGGATGAAAACATTTTCTCCAATGATGGTCGGACTTGCCGTCCCGGGACGAAGCTGGCTGGAGCGCCACAATTGTCTGGGCGCTTCTCCCGGCGCACCCGGTTGCAGCGCCGTCAAACCGTGCGATGGAACATAGAGCACGCCTCGGTGCAACGCACTGGATGGAGTCGGCGACGCGCCGTCCGTGTATTCCCAAACTAATTTTCCGGTCGCGGCATCGATGGTCGTTACACCTTTGGTCGATTGCAGCGAGACGACTTCATGGTCTCCCACCTTCCAAACGACCGGCGAGGTCCAATTGGCATGTTTGGGTCGATCCAGCTTCCATTGGTTGACACCCGTTTTCAAATTGAGTCCGGCAGTAAAACTTTCACTGTCGTTCTCGACTTGGGCTATGACAACTCCACCTGCAATGATCAGGGAGGAGGTCATGCCAAGGCTGTTGCTTGCGTTGGGATAATCGCGACCAAGGCCACGAAACCAAAGCAGGTTGCCATCAAGGTCGAGCGCGATGACGTCGCTGGAGGAAAACATCGCAACAACCTGTTTGCCGTCACTCACCGGGGTAGGAGCGGCGACGCTGGTTTTGTCGTGGCACATCGTTCTACCCGTCGCCCAGAATTGTCGTTCCCAAATGGTTGAACCATCTTTGGCGCTCAGACAAATCACGTAGAGGCGCTGTTGCTTCAGGCCACCTGAGCAGGTGATGAACACGCGGTCGCCAACGATGATGGGGCTGGAGACACCTTCGCCCGGCAGGTTGATTTTCCAGGCGATACTCTTATCGCCTTCAAGCGTAACTGGCACCGACGTTTCATCAGAGTAACCGTTGCCGAATGGTCCGCGAAATTGGCGCCAGTCACTGGCGTTCGCGAACGTGCAACCAGCGAGGAATAGAGCAAACAGTTTGAAATTCATTAGTTGCCTTTTTTGTTTTCGAGCGACGCATTGCTCGCTTCGACTGAACCCGGATGGCGCGAGGAGAGAATGGGCGTGCCGAGGGCGTCGGTGATCCGTAGCTGGAACTCCCATTCCTCGGTCCACTCCTTCAACTCCTCGTTCTGGCAGACCTTGATGAGAATGAGATTGCGCCCCGGCTGAAGTTGGATCGGCATTGGATATTGGTCGATCTCCGCATTGGCATGGTATTCGTCCCGCTCGAAAAGTAATTTGCCATTCAACCACGCCTTCCAGGAATTTTTTCCGCCGAGCCGCAGTTCGACTGATTGCACCTGCGCCGAATAAAATTCAGTTGCAGCATAGGCGACAACCTCCTTCAATTTTCCGTAAGGCTGGTTCATGTCCACCATCCCATACTTATGCTTGGTGACATAATCCTGCCAGCGAACTTTTCCGGTCTTCCCATCGAGCACGTCTGCGAAATCAACCTTCTGCTCAGGAGAATAAACTTTTTCAAATCCTTTGTTCCCGGTGTTGTCGAATGGGCCAATGATCTTCCATTCTGCCAGAAACCCGAACAGCTTCAGCAAGTCCACGGGTTGATCGAGGTCTTTGAGTTTCTTGGTGATGTTCTCGATCTGCTCCACGTCGCGCGAGGAGTTGAGCGCTTGTTGGTAGAGTAACACTGCGCCGGATTTGTTGCCGCCTTCGAGAAATGTATTCGCCTGGCCAATGACCTTTTGCACAGCGTCCCGGCGAATTTCCAGACTTGGGTCATTCAACATTCCCGCGAGCAACTTGTCCGTGGTGTTCGCATCGACTTTTGTAATCAGCTCGAAAGCCAGCCGCCGTACCCGAGGATTATGCCGCGTCTCCAACAGAAATTTTCCTAATTCAGGCAACGGAAGTTTGCCACCCGCTTTCAATTCGCGATCGACCATCGCGTCCACCGCAGCGCGCATCCAATTCAGCGCGTAATCGTTCGCGCCATCCATCGCTTCGAGGATCGGGATCAACGTCGCAACGTCGCCCGCAGAAAGATTTTTCCAAGAGGCGGAAGCTTCAGCATTGCCCTGCCCTTCCGCGCCAACGGCCCGGATATTTTTTAGGGCCGCACTTAGTTCAGGAGAAACGGAACCCGCCGACACGGTTCCAACCCAACTGGCAGCCAGCAGAAATTGCAGAAGAAATTTGTTCATTATTTTTTAAGCCAACGAATTGCTCATGAAGATATAAAGAATTAACCACCAGACTGTCACGGCAAATACAACCGAAAATAGATTAGGGCGGAACACGGAAAAAAGGAAACCGCAAGGGGCTGGCACACCGCCACAGGGGGAAGGCTTCTGGAAGTTCGACCGGGCTTGTTCAACAACGGCTAGTATTGATGCTCCGCCCCCCTTGCCCCCTCCGATCAATGCTAGCCTTGGAGGT
>JAYVSV010000144.1:0-40288 GCA_043775015.1 Verrucomicrobiota bacterium | reverse complement strand
CGCGCGTCCTTCCGCCCAGAGCGCTTGATATTTTAGCCAAGCCCCGGCGGACAGGAATGTCCGCGCTCCGTTCCTTCACCCACTTTTAATCACACCCGGCATGATCCCCTCATAAAGCGGCATTGAATCCGGGCCAGCTTTCCGAGAAAGCTTCTCGAATTCAGCCTTTAGACCACGCAAATGTTCGCGTGTCGAGATTATCGGTATTGAGATCAACGATCAAACTTGGTCGCTCGGCTTTCGGGTAGGATTACCGGTTCTCGGCGTCGGTTGCCGGATGGTTGGTTGGCGGAGTGACATTGGCGGCAAGCAGGACGTGATGAAGCGCGGCGATGGTTTCAGCCGAAGGCTTGAAGTTTCCGGGGCGATGTCCTTCCGCAATTGCCAGCGGCGTCCACCCGTATTTGTTCTTCCGATTCCAAATCTCGATCTTCGCTCCTTGGTCGCCGAGGAACTGCACCACCCTTGGCAGATTCTTGTAGGCCGCGCCGTGCATGGCGGTTTCGCCATTGGCATCGACGGCGTTCACATCCGCGCCGAGTTTCAGGAGGAGTTCCGCTGCTTCGAGCACTTCCGGCTCCTCTCCGGCCACTTCGTTGGCGGCGTCCGACCCGACGCAGACTCCACATGCAACGATGAGCGGCGTGCAGTTATCAGCATTACCCAGCAACGGCTTTGCGCCCAACTCGACCAGCAGGCGCATGTAGGCAACATCTGCTGTGGCAGAGGCCATCAGGAAAGGCGTCGCGCCGAGCTTGTTGAATAGAGCTGGCCCGCCGTTGCCCGTCTTCAAGCGCGCATTCACGTCCGCGCCGTGTTCCACCAATTTTCGGATGAATTGAAGGCTGTTTAACTTTCCAGAGCCAAGCGGGGGCGGAGCACCCTGATCTTCTCCGCGCGGCGGTTTGCGCACCCAACTCATCATGTGCAGCGGCGCGTATCCCGAGCGCTGGTCATTCGGATCCGCACCCGCTTCGACCAAGGTCAGCGCCAGTTCGTAATGGCCGTTCTCGACCGCGAGGATGAGCGCACTGGTTCCTTTGCTTGGACCTTTGCCGCCCGGCTTGCGCGGCTCCATTACTTCGTTCACGTCTGCCCCTGCTTTCAACAAGGCACGAACAACGTCAGCCCGTCCTTCGCGCGCGGCGAAGAACAACGGGGTGAAACCGGAGTCAGCCAGCGGCGTGCGGAAATCTGCGCCGGCCTTGAGCAACAACTCGACGACGGCGGTGTGACCATCCGCTGCCGCCCACATCAGGGCGGTCTGTCCGCGACGTTCCTTGGCGTTCACGTCCGCGCCGCGTTTGAGCAGCGCGTTCACTGGACCGGCCTTGCCGGTGCGCGCGGCGGTCATCAGCACGGTTTCGCCGCCGCGCAAACTGGTATTCGGATCCGCCCCTCGTTCGAGGAGCAGTTCGACCATGGATGCGTTCCCGTTCTGGCAGGCGAGCGACAGCGGAGTGACACCATAACGATTCGTCACCGTCACGTTCGCCTTGGCCTCGGCGAGAACTTTGGCGGTTTCAAGATCGTCAAGGTGAGCGGCCCAGTGCAGCGCCGTCATGCCATCGGCCTGCGGTGCGTTCACATCGGCGTGTTGCTTGAGCAGCGTGCGGATGGCCGTGTGGTCTGATTTTTCGGCGGCGTCGGCGAGCGGTGACTTGTCGACCGCAAAGACCGAGGTCGCCAGCAGGAGCGTCAGCCCAAGTGCGCTCAATTTCTTGCCGATTGTAGCGCGCATCAGATCGAAAGCGGCTCAAACAACTCATCCACCTTGCCGTTGCTGTCGGCGAAGGAGTCGAGGTGGACGCCGGCTTTGTCGAGCAGCGTCAGGTGGAGATTGGCCAGCGGAGTCGGCTTGGCGAACTGGAGGTGTCGCCCGCCTTTCATTCCGTGCGCCGCGCCGCCGGCGACGAGGATCGGCAGGTTCGAGTGGTCATGCACGTTGGGATTGCCGATGCCGCTGCCGTAGAGAATGAGCGAATGGTCGAGCAAGGTGCCGTTGCCTTCCGGGGTGGCTTTCAATTTCGCCAGATACTCCGCAAAGAGCGAGACGTGGAACGCATTGATCTTCGCCATGCGCGCAATCTTGGCCGGGTCATTGCCGTGATGCGACAGCGGATGATGCGGATCGGACACGCCGATCTCCGGGTAGGTGCGATTGCTGGTTTCGCGCGCGAGTTGAAAGGTGATGACGCGCGTCACGTCGCCCTGCATCGCGAGCACCTGCAAATCGAACATCAGCCGCGCGTGGTCGGCATAGGCGGCGGGCACGCCCACCGGACGGTCGAGGTCCGGCAGCGGATTGGTCGCGGCGTCGGCTTCGGCCTTCTGGATGCGGCGCTCCACTTCGCGGACGGTGTCGAGATACTGGCGGACGCGCGCGCGGTCGCCCGGCCCGAGTTCGCGCTGGAGCCGCGCGAGATCGCTGGTGAAGGAATCGAGCAGACTGGCGCGCTTGCGCAAGGCGGCCTGGCGTTGGGCCTGGCTGCCGCCTTCGCCAAACAGACTTTCAAATACGATGCGCGGATGCGCCTCGGCCGGGATTGGGGTCGTCGGCGACGACCACGAGAGATTGTTTTGATAAGCGCACGCGTAGCCGTTGTCGCACTGGCCGACGACTTGCAGGTGATCCATTGCGAGTTCGAGCGAGGGCAACTGAGTCTGCTGGCCGATTTGCTGGGCCGCGATTTGATCGACCGTGGTGCCGAGATAGTAGTTCGAGCTTTCGGTCAGCTTTGCTTTGGCGGCGCTGAGGAAGGCGGAGTTGGACGTGGCGTGGCTGCCGGGATACGCGTTCTGCAATTCCAGGTTGGAGATCACCGTGATGTGATCCCTGACCGGCGCGAGCGAACTGAGGATGGGCGAAAGCTCGCCGAGCTTCGTACCGCCGGGGGCCTTCCCGCCGGGGGGCGTCCATCGGCTTTGGTCGCAACCCATCGGCATGAAAACGAAGCCAAGCCGGCGCACCGGATTCGCGGCGGTCTTGGCCAACGGCGTCGCGGCGGGCACCATTGCTTCGAGCAGTGGCAACGCCATCGTCGCACCGACGCCGCGCAGGAAGGTGCGGCGGGGCATGAACTTTTTCGTGATGATCATAAAACGCCTTTTCTCTCCGTGTGTAACTCTCTTGCTTGTGCAACGAATTCCAAGAACGACAACCTACGACGGCACTGCACGCAGCACTTATCTTTGGTGATGATGGGCTGCACATCTCGAACAAATTCCCAGCGGCAAATGTCGATGCGCGGTCGGCCTGGAAGACCAAAGAAAGTCGGATCGTAAGAGCTAAAATCCACGTAGCAAATGTTGCACATCACAAGCGAAAGTTTACCGAATATACGGTATTCGGCGTAGGTGTGTTTACCAGCCTTCACGTCTTGAATCTCCTTCGGATCAAAGCCGCATTCCATACACGGGCTTACCGCGCGAACTTCCAACGGCTCGTAGCATAGGGGGCAATGCGTGGCTTTCATCTTGTCTAATCAAATGAATTGGCTGGTTGAGTCATAGTCGAGGCTGAATTTTAGTTCTGTGCATTCCTCATGGTAAACGGTGCGCTGTTGACGATGCCAAGTAGGACGGACGAGAAGCGGTAATCATTCGCCAGTGCTTCGTGGATAATCTTGCGGACAGCGGGCGCATCGGACGATTCGATGCCGCGTCCTAGGGCGAAGGTGAGCAGTTTCTCCGTGAGCGTGCCGACGAACAGGTCGGGATGCTGGAGTAAATTTTTCTCAAGTCCTGACACGCCAGCGAACTTGCTGCCGTCCGGCAAGCCGCCCGTCACGTCGATGGGCAGGCCGTCTTCCAGTGTGCGCCAGCGACCGATGGCGTCGAAGTTTTCCAGCGAGAAGCCCACCGGGTCCATCAAGTTGTGGCAACTCGCGCAGGCGGCGTTGGCGCGATGCTCAGCGAGGCGCGCGCGCATCGGCAGCGCGTCGGAGATGGTGTTCTCCTTGAGCGCGGGAACACTCGCAGGCGGCGGTGGCGCGGCCATGCCGAAGAGATTGCCGAGCACCCAATTGCCGCGAATCACCGGCGAGGTGCGTGTCGCGTAAGAAGTCACAGTGAGAATGCTGCCCTGACGCAGCAACCCGCCGCGCTCGCTGTTTTTGTCCAGAGCGACGCGGCGGAACTGGCTGCCATACACGTTGGGAATCCCGTAGTGCTTCGCGAGTCGCTCGTTCAGAAACGTGTGATCGACTTTCAATAGGGCGAGCACGCTGCCATCTTCCCGCAGCATGGTCTCGAAGTGCAGTTCCGTCTCGCGGCGGAAGGCCTGGCGCAGGTTGTCGTCGAAGTCGGGAAAGAGCCGCAGGTCGGGCGAGATGGATTCGAGGTTGCGTAGATGGAGCCATTGCTCGGCGAAATTATTGACGAGGCTCTGGGCGCGATAGTCGGCCAGCATCCGCCGCGTTTGTTTCTCCAGCACCTTGGGTTTGTGAAGTTCGCCGCGCTCGGCGGTCGCGAGCAATTCATCGTCGGGAATGCTGCTCCAGAGGAAGAACGAAAGGCGCGAGGCGAGCGCCAGATCACTGACGCGATAGGCCGCGCCCGGCGCGAGGCCGGCCGGGTCTTGCTCGATGCGGAACAAGAACTCCGGGCTGACGAGAATGGCACTGAGCGCCGACTCGATCCCCGCCTCAAAGCCGCCTTCCGCCTTTGCCTTGCGATAAAATTCCAAAGGCTTTTGGAGATCGGCACTGGTGATGGGACGGCGATACGCGCGATGGGAAAGCGAGGAGAGAATGCGTTCGGCACAGGCGTCTTCTTCGCCGGGCTTCATCGGCTGGCTTCCGAAAATCCGCCGCCGGCTCGGCGAGTCGCCAGATGCGGTCGATTCGTAAGGGCCATTGATGGAGACCTGGTAGATGGCCGGCGAGAGGCGCGGATGCCGGTGCATATTGTAGCGGGCGAGATAGGATTGCCGCTTGGTTTCGAGGAGGGAGGAAGGATTCTTCAGAAACGCGACGCCCAGTTGGTGCGGCCCCGCTGTCACCGGCACGCGCGCTTTCAGATGCGCGTCCACCTTCTCGTAATTCCTGTCGCCCCCAGGCGGCGCGATGGTGAAGAGCTTCATGCGCGCACCATCCAGCAGCACTTCCAGTTCGTGTGGCTCGCGCAGGCCTTCGACCTCTTCGTTGCGGTCACGCGTCAGGCGAATCTGAATCTCGTATTCGCCATCGCGCGGAAAGGTGTAGGGCCGCAACACGCCCCCGCGCGTGCCGAGCGGCAGTCCCTCGACGTGTTCCTCTTGCGTGCGGTCTGGAGGAAGGCGAAACGTGTCGCCGCCGGGCCGGGGCTGTGCCGCACCCACCGCCATCCGGCTGATCTTGCCGGCGGCGGAGATGTAGCGATTCAACAGCGTCGGTGAAAGATCGCCGACCGTGACGTTGTCGAAGCCATGACTTGCGTCGTCTTTCGGCAACAGCGCGGTGGCATCAATGTCCAGCGCGAGCAGGTCACGGATGGCATTCTGATACTCGGTGCGGTTGAGCCGGCGAAAAGTTTCCGTGCGTCCTGGACTTGGATTTTTCTCGGCGGCGCGATCCAGCGTCGAGGCAAGGCTGGCTACGATGGCATCGTAGGTCTTGTCATCGGGACGCTCCTTGCCGATGGGTGGCATCTGGCGCGATTGAAGTTTGCGGATGACCTGCTCCCATGACGCAGGATGTTGCGTCACATTGCTCAAGGTCAGGCTCTGCAAATCCAACCCGCCCTTCTTCACGTCGGCATCGTGGCAACTGAGGCAATAATGGTTCACGACAGATTTCACTGGTGTGGTGAGGCGAACCTGCTGCTGTGCGGAAGCGGATTCAGCAGAGTTTGGAAATTGGATGCCGAACGCCAGAAGTGCTGAAAGGAAAAAGCCTGTTCCCCGCCGAAGTACGTCGACACGAAACCGCGCGATGGAAGTCTGGCTTTTCACTGTAGCGAAGAGGATGGTGTCGTGAGCGATGCTCGACAAGCAGAAAGCCCGCGTCGAGAATGATAATGGCTAATTCCGGTCGGTCTTCCTCGGGTGTGGCGGCGGGCTGAGGAGAAAGGTTTTGTGGATGTGGAAAGATTCGGGAAGAATTGTTTTTGCGTCGAGTTCATTTAACCCGGGTCTTCGGAGGTGCCTTGAGCATCGATTTTTGACGAGCAGGGAAATGTGATGGGATGGAACTCGCTCCGACGTCCTGAATTATCTGGCGGAAACGCAGTTTTCGCTCGAAGAGCGGGCGGACTCTGCGCAGAATCGTGCGGTTGAAAAAAGTTCTCATTCACACTGACGGCGGTTGCTCGGGAAATCCCGGGACGGGTGGTTGGGCGGCGATTTTAAATTTCACCACACACACCGTAGAAGTAAGCGGCGGCGAACCGTTCACCACCAACAATCGCATGGAACTTCAGGCTGCAATCGGCGCCTTGAGCGCCTTGACCGAGCCGTGCGACATCGAAATTTTCACCGATTCTTCTTATCTCAAAAGCGGGATGACGGCGTGGTTGCGAAATTGGAAATTGCGCGGTTGGCGCACGCTTGATGGCCAGCCGGTGAAAAACGAAGACCTTTGGCGTGAATTGGACGGTCTGACCAGGACGCATCGGCTCGCTTGGCGCTGGGTCAAAGGACATGCGGGTCACGCTGAAAACGAACGTTGCGATCAACTGGCCGGAGAGGAGATCGCGAAGATGCGTGGGAAAATTGCGGGCAAAGAAACCGTTGTAGCCCAATTCGATTCCACTCCCGTTCGCGCCGTTCGATTGGCGCAAATGGATCTTTTTTGATCTCGTTCGCCTTTAAAACAGGTGATTTTCCACGAATGTAGTTGAGATGTTTTCCATTTTTGCTACCGTCAGCCTTATCCATGCGCTCGACTTGGATTTTAATTTCATTCCTGCTCGCTGCGTTTGTTCTTCAACTTCACGCTGGACCACCGCCTGAATTCCTGTGGGCCAAGAGTGGCGGCAGCACGAGCGATGAATATGTGAATAGCATAGCCGTCGATGCTGCGGGCAATTCGATTATCACCGGACGTTTTACCGGGAGCGCCAGCTTTCTTGGAACCAATCTAGTCAGCAGTGGGCAAGATGAAATTTTCCTGATGAAACTCAACAGTAACGGCGCTCGACTTTGGTTGAGGAAAGCAGGAGGAACCAATACCGACGAAGCTTACTCCACCGCCTTGGACAGTAGTGGAAACGTTTATATCGCCGGGCGATTCACCAGCGTGGCGACCTTTGGCAGCACGAATTTAACGAGCGCCGGAAGCCACGACATGTTTCTCGCCAAGTATGACTTGAACGGAAATTTCCTCTGGGCGCGGCGTGGCGGTGGGGTCAACGTCGATTATGCCAATGCCGTCTGCACGGATCCATCGGGCAATGTTCTGGTGACAGGGGTTTTTTCCAGCACGGCCACCTTTGGGAACTCCGTTTTGACGAGTGGCGGAAGTAAAGACGCCTTTGTCGTGAAGTATGACTCGGCCGGAAATGTCCTTTGGGCGAATTCATTCGGCGGCGCCTCGGATGATTCGAGTTTTAGTATTGCGGCGGACAGTGCGGGGAACGTTTTCGTTTCCGGTTGGTTGATCGGCAGCGCGGCTTTTGCTGGGAATACGACGGCTGCGCTGGGTTCCCAGGATATTTTCCTGGCGAAATATGATTCAAATGGGATTGCCCAATGGCTTCGTCGAGCCGGAGGGAGTGCTTCGTATGACTATTGTTATTCAGTCGCGGTGGATCCGTTTGGCAATCCATTCATCTGTGGATCTTTTCGAAGCACGGCTACGTTCGGAACCACGAATTTGATCAGCAGTGGAAGCGCTGATATTGCTCTCGCAAAATACGACACGGCTGGAAATTTACTGTGGGCGCAAAAAGCGGGATCGTCCACCGGGGATGACGAGGCTTACTCAGTAGTGGTCGATCGGGTTGGCAACGCTTTTGTCACGGGATATTTTCGCGGCACGGCTTCGTTTTCCGGCACAAATCTCACGAGCAGCGGTCAGCACGATTTATTCATCGCCAAGTATGGTGGGAACGGAATATTGCAGTGGGTTATCCGTGGAGGCGGCACAAATTATGATTATGGGAACAGTATTGGTCTGGACGGCGCCGGCAACGCGTATGTGGCAGGGGTGTTTTTTTCGCAAGCAACTCTTGGAACGAACACAATTACGAGCGTGGGTGGAGCGGATTATTTTGTGACGAAGCTGAGCGCGACAACCGTTCTTTTTATTTCTGCCGTGGGGAACCAAATTATCAACGAAGACAGCGCTAGCCCGCTGATTCCATTCACGGTGAGCGATGTAGAAACGCCTGCATCAAATTTAGTCGTGGTTGCGACTTCGTCGAATTCCACATTGCTTCCCGCTTCGAGCATGGTGTTAGGCGGCAGCGGCACGAATCGAACACTGGCAATTACTCCGGCGACTAACCAGTTTGGGACCGCGACGGTGACGCTGACGGTCACGAACCCCAGTGGCTCAAGCAACAGCAGTAGCTTTTTACTGACGGTCAATCCGGTGAATGATGCGCCGACGCTCAATGCGATCAGTCCTGTTTCCGTCAACGAAGATTCTGGAACCACCGTGGTCAGCCTTGGCGGAATTACGTCCGGCGCGGGCAATGAAGTTCAAGTTCTCACCGTGACGACGACTTCGGGCAACCCGTCGCTGATGCCAAACCCGACGGTAAGTTACACGAGTCCCAATGGCAGCGGCAGTTTGAGTTTTGCACCGCTCGCCAACGCGAACGGCACGGCGACGATTACGGTGACCGTACAGGACGATGGCGGAACAGCCAATGGCGGGACCAATATTTCAATTCGAACATTTGTAGTGACGGTCAACCCGGTGAACGATGTGCCAACGATTTCGCAAATCGCCGATCAAGTTATCGCCAAAAACAGTTCAACCGGCCCACTCTCGTTTGCGATTGGCGATTTGGAAACGGCAGCCACCAGCCTTGTTGTCACCGGTGATTCTTCAAACACCGGACTGATTCCCAACGCGAACATTGTTTTCGGCGGCAGTGGCGGCAATCGCACCGTGACTCTTACGCCGGCCATCAACCAATCTGGGAGCGCGATCATCACGATCTTTGTGAACGATGGTTCTACGAATGCGAACACCTCGTTTTTGGTGACGGTCAACGCGGTTAATTCTCCGCCAACGATTACCGCCATTACGAATCGAGTGACGAATGAAGACACGCCGATCACCATTCCGTTCACGATCGGGGACAATGAAACCGCAGCGACGAACCTGATTGTGTCTGCCGGTTCGTCGAACACCAATCTGGTCGCAGTGACGAATCCGGTTTTCGGTGGGAGTGGAGCGAATCGAACGGTGACGATTTTGCCGTCCACAAATCAATTCGGGACCACCACGATCACCGTTTCAGTCAGCGACGGTAATTTATCCACCAACACTTCCTTTTTGCTGACGGTCAATTCTGTGAATGATTTACCGACGATTTCGCAAATCGCCGATCAAACAATTCTCCGGAACACATCGACTGGGCCGCTGGCTTTCCTGATTGTTGATGTCGAAACAGCTGGGACAAATCTGGCTGTCACTGGCACTTCCTCGAACACGAAGTTGATTCCAAGCGCGAACATTGTTTTCGGTGGCAGTGGCACCAATCGCACGGTGACTCTTACGCCGGCCACCAGCCAGATTGGCAGCGCGACGATTACGATTTCTGTTAATGACGGAACGACCAGCATCCCTGACTCTTTTATCGTGACGGTTATTTCGGCGAACACCCTGCCAACGATTACCGCCATTACGAATCGAGTGACGAATGAGGACGCGCCGATCACCATTCCATTCACGATCGGAGACAATGAAACCGCTACGACGAACCTGATTGTGTCTGCCGGTTCGTCGAACACCAATCTGGTTGCAGCGACGAATCTGGTTTTCGGCGGGAGTGGAGCGAATCGAACGATAACGATTTTGCCGTCCACAAATCAATTCGGCACCACCACCATTACAGTTTCAGTGAGAGACGGTATTACATCCGCCAACGCTTCTTTTTTGTTGACCGTAAATCCGGTGAACGACGCGCCAATCTTCGCGCCCGTCAACACACAAATCGTGAATGAGGAAACGACGTTGCTCGTGACCAATTTCGCATCAGACGAGGATGTTCCGGTCAATACGCTGACGTTTTCGCCGGTTTCAATCCCAACCGGCGCTAATCTGACCAGTAGCGGTCTGTTTTCATGGGCACCTACCGAAGCGCAGGGACCGTTCACATATGTTGTTTTCATCCGAGCGACTGACAATGGCACACCCAATCTGAGTAGCACCAATTCGTTCACGATTATTGTAAACGAAGTCAATAAGGCACCCGTTTTCTCGCCGCTTCCAGATGTCAGTATCAGTCCCGGAGCCCTGTTCGTTGTCACAAATTCTGCCGTGGATACTGACCTTCCGGCAAACACGGTCACATATTCGTTGCTAACCTCTCTGTCAGGTGCTGGTTGTACCGCGCAAGGTGTCTTTAGCTGGACTCCGAGCGCCGGTCAAGCGGCAAGCACGAATACGGTTCGGATTCGAGCCACCGACAACGGGGTTCCATCGCTGAGCAGCACTAACAGTTTTGTTATCGTCGTTTATCCGCTCGACGCAGAAATGGTTCGAATGCAAAAGCCCGCTTACGTTCCCGCTCAAACGAAACTTTATTTTATTGCGCAGGCCGGACAGGCTTACAGAATTGATTACACTACTGCCCTAGTCACACCTTGGTTGGAGTTGAGAAATGTTGCTGCACCACTTGCTGCGACGAATGTGGTTGTCAGCGATGGAGTTTCCATTGCCAACCGCTTTTATCGATTGGTAATCTCGGAGCCACCGTTACAAATAAACCGTTACTCGAATAGCTCCCAGGGATTGCGATTCTTTTTTGCGGTGGAGGGAGGACGTAACTATCAGGTGGAATCTCGGGACTCAATTGCTGCGGGTTCATGGAATATTCTGTCAAATTTCACGGCTACAGTTAGCACTAATAGTTTCTCGTATTTTTCTCCCAATGTTGCCAGCCAGCAGTTCTATCGTATTTCAACGCCGTCCCGGTTGTCCGAGTTCAGCAATGTGGAAGTTAATCCCTCGCAGTTTAGCTTTGAGTTTAACGGGCTGGCCGACACGACCTACACCGTCGAATACCGTTCATCCATATCGACTAACTCTTGGTTGGTAATGACTAATCTTACCCCGTCAAATGCAACCAATGTTTCGGTGACCGATCGATCGGTAGGAGATCAACAACGGTTTTACCGAGTAAGGTATTAAATAAGCAAGTTTCCTCTTCCTTTAGTGGAAATAATATTCGGCAATCGCTGTAGAATATGGCATTTCGTTTTTATTTGCGCCTGCATTTGCGTCGCAGCAAGTTGATCAAACCTTAGAACAAAAATAGAAAAGCCGACGCGGATATTCCTCGTCGGCTTTTTGTTTTTGTTTGAAAGATTTAAGGTCGCGTAGGCCGACCGTTGCCTGGATTGCCCGGGCTGGTTCCAGGTCCGTCGTTCGGCTTCGGATTTCCGGGAGGAGCTGGATCTTCACCGTTGCCGACGCCGTTATTCCCGTGCTCAGAAACGGCTTTTTCATTGTAGGGAGCCAACGCACGTGCCTTTGTGGACGCAACTTCTAATGATTCAGATGATGCGGAGATACTTGTTGAGCTTTGAGGTGCAACGACCAAAGCAATATGGTCATATTGAAATGGAGTCGAACCGCGGAGAATCGTAAGTGGCCCGTCTGCGTTGATGGAATAGTCGCTTTGCTCGAGAACAGCAAAACCATCCCGAACGTTGATCTGGAAATGCGAAAGGGCGGAATTCTTGGTTTGTGTTCCGTTTAAACTTCCTTCGATCAGCTCCAAATTAGTTTCTGAAACTAGTTCCAACCCGGTCTCAGTGGAGGAAATTCGAGCAATCCGTATCACGGTATTCGGATTGGCGGTGATGACACTGCCATCGTCTTTAAAGACCAAGCGAACCGTGGATTCCTGTCCTGTTCTGACCAGCGTCCCCGGTTTTAATCGCGTATGAGCTTTCAATGGCAGCCACACTTCCTGACCGGTGGAATAGTGCGCTGCTCCCTTGACGCTCTCAACTCGGGCTTGACCAGACTGTTTTGCAGCAAGCGAGGTGAGAAGTGGAAACGCAGTTAATACCGCAGCAATTACTGCTACTGGCGACCGAAATACTTGGCCTATTTTCATAATTTTTTCCCAAAATCGGAGTTTCAAGTCTATTTAATAGACATAAATGCCAAAAAAACAAGCATTAATCGGGAAAAGTTATTCACACTTACTCACAATTTGTAAGTTCACTTCATCTTAGGATTTTTTGGTCATTGCCATAAATCCAGACGAATGAACGGACCGACAATTGCCACTCACGACCATAGACCCAGCCAGTTGAGAGGATGCAGCACAAGTGCAACTATCTAAAAGCAAAGCGATTCTGGAGTGGAGGGAGAGCTGGTTAATCATCAATTTAAGAAAGCACATTTGTCCAGAAGCAAGACAACTAGTTAATAATTGCCCTATATTTTTGAGAAAATACTTAACGGCATAACGGTTGCTTAGCTTGGAAGCGACACAGGACTCCCGAAGTTATTAGCGACGTTTTATTAAGATGTGATTGGTTTTTATTTTTAATTCCCGCTTTTAGCTTGAGAAAACTCTAAAAATCTGTAGCGTGATAGAATTGAATCCAAGCGGTAGGTTTAGCCTGTGAAGCCAATAGTTGCTATGAATAAATTATTTCTAGTTGTTTCCTATACGCTGGCTTCTTCGCTTTTTGTATTTGCATTGGAGCCGCCGCCTCCCTCGATAACAAATTTTTCGTCCTTCGGGTCGCAGCGGATAATCAAGTGGACTCCATATCCAGCCGCAAAGAGTTACAACATCTTGAGCAGCACCAATTTGGCTAACGGATTTTCAACAAACAGCAGCGGAGTGATTTCGGGGTATGTTTGGACGGTAACGAGTACCGTCCCTGTAAATTTTTACCAAGTGAAGGTAACGCCTCTAACTAGCGCCGAATTATTAACGGCGAACGTTCTAAATCGACTGGCTTACGGACCGACACCTGATGAACTGGATCGTATTCTTACTGGCCCCAGTCCAATCGGCCCCGATGCTTATATTGCAGAGCAACTTGCGCCGGAAATTATCCCCGAAACAGTCACCAATTCACATGCAAACATAAGTTTAATCGAAGCAAAGTTCGCCTCTGCCACTGATGTAATCCCGGCAAACCCAACCAACTATGCGACAATCGATGATTTTCGTGCCTGGCATGTTTTGCGGGCTGTTGGAGCGAAACGTCAGCTATTGGAAATTCTCCTCCAGTTTTTTGAGAATCATTTCGTAACCCAATTCTCGAAGTCGGATGATTATTTCGACCAATTTTATGACGGCGAAATAAATGAACCGCGCATCGCTGCGCAATTTGAATATCTGGAAAATCAAAAATGGCGTGCCGCCTTGCTGAATCCCAACTGCAGGTTTTACGACCTGCTGAAAATTAGCGCGGAGAGTCCGGCGATGATTATTTTTTTGGACACCGTGACGAGCAAAGGAAATGGAATAAACATTGCCAATGAAAATTATGCCCGGGAACTTTTGGAGCTGTTCACGTTCGGGGTGGACAACGGCTATACTCAAAGTGACATCGTGGCGATGTCGCGCTCCTGGACGGGTTGGACGGTTCAAATTGTTTCGCCAGAAAATGCGACGAATCCCTTTTCGGGTCGCACCACAAATCTGCTCGCCGGCGTGGTGACAAACTTCACCACTGTTTCAAATCTCGCTGGGGTTTGGGCGTTTAATTATAACTCAGCCGCCCACGATACAACGCGCGCGAAAACCCTTTTCGCCGGTGCGACCATTCCAGCGCGGTTCGGTGCTCCTTACGGAACGGGTTCTTACACGCTGGCGATTGCGACCAACATTTCAGGCACAAACGGCATTCAAAATGGTTACGATATTCTAACGCATCTGGCCGACCTCCCGTTCACCCAGGAATACATCAGCATCAAACTTTGCCGGCTTTTCGTTCATGACGATTTTCCCAATCCGAGCAACGACACGAATAATCCGGCATACGCTTTTTACAATTACGCCGGAGGAAATCTTTCGCCCGAAGCGCAACTGGTTCGCGATTGCATGTTGGCCTGGCAAAACAGCTCACCCAGGGGACAAATTCGTCCGGTGCTGCAAACGATTTTCAATTCCGATTTATTTCGCAGCCACGGCGGCTCCATGCAAAAAGTGAAAACGCCACTGGAATACACGATCAGTGCCATCCGCGCTTTGCGTTCCAGCACAAACGGAACTTTTCTACCCAACTCATATTCGGCGGATACCGATGGGCGGAATTTAATCACGGTGAACACTTCGAGCGGCACCCTGGACAGCACTCTTAATCGAATGGGGGGAATGAGTTTGTTTGATCGCGGCGCTCCGGACGGGTACTCGGAGGATGCTCCTTTCTGGCTCAGTGCCGGATCGCTCGCCGAGCGAATTCGTTTTGTGCAATCGTTCTCCATTGCCGTCGGCGCGGCGGGTCATACTGGAACGACAGCGACATCCACCAATGACGCAGGAAACAACACCTATTGTTCACCGGTGAGTTTGATCCAGACCAAACTTCCTGCCTCCAGTCTGACCAATGCGACCACAGTCGTTGATTACATGCTGGGCATCATTTATCCAGGTGAAGGTTTGGGAAATCTCAATCAGTACCGGACAGCAGCAATTAATTTTTTGAACGATGGCAGTGCGGATAACTCGCCAAGCGCGACTCCGTTTGCCGGTTTGGCGGTCAGCACGACCGCGACTTCTGCTTATGATATTCGGGTGCGAGGGATGATCTCATACCTGCTTTCACTGCAACGTTTTCAAGAACAATAATATGCAACACTTCAACATCACCACGAGGCGCGGTTTTTTTGACCGCAGTTTGAAAATCGGTCTCGGTGTTGCGCTCTCCACATTGACCGACATTCCTTTTGTTTTGAAACGCGCTTTAGCCGAAGGCTCCATCGGTGCTCCTGGCCCGGATGGCAAAGTTAAAAAACTACTTTTTATTTTCCTGCGCTTCGGCAACGACGGACTTAATTCTGTTATTCCAATTGAAGATCCCGTTTATGCTTCGAATCGCCCGAAAATCGGAATTCCAAAAGATGGCGCTGTGAATTACTCCTTACTCGGAGCACTGGGTGATGGTAAGATGGATGATGCCACCGGCACCGCAGGGTTTTCATTCCCAGCCATCCGTGGTGGAAACGGGTTCGCCGCGCTGCATCCCTCGTTAAAATATCTCGCGCCGGTCCACAATTTTGGAGATTTGGCGTTGATTCATCGCGTAGGCTACGCAAAGCAATCGCGCTCCCATTTCGATTCGCAAAACTATTGGGAGAATGGAAATCCGAACGATAACATTTCCAAGGAGGGAATTTTTTACCGAACCATCATTGAATCAGGTTTGGCTCTTCAAAATCCTTTGACGGGCGTCTCCGTCCAATCTGCGTTGCCGTTGATTTTGAGGGGTTCAGATGCAGCCATGACCAATCTGGGAAATCCAACACGCTTTAAACTGCTTGGTGTTCCCAACAATACCGCGGGCTTTCTTAAGGCGACAAATAACATCGTCGCGGCCAACAGTTTTTCCTCGGTTGATAAAAAGAATCGCGAACTTCTGAATTCGCAATATAAAAACCTGAACATTGCTTTGAATCAATTCGGCGATGGAACGATGTTTGGTGAAACCGCCAACACTTTTGTTGATCCAACGACGGGTTATTTTCTTTTTCCCACCACCAACGCAAAGAATGGCGGCGGGGCCACTGCAAGTTATGTAGTGGATACTGGCGCCTACAATTCAAGCGGAACGGGCTTTTTTAATAATCTCAAAGCGGCGGCGCTGATTCTCAACAAAACCGATGCCATTATCGCTGGGACAGAAGTAGGCGGATTCGACACGCACAGTGACCAAATTACAAACGACAAGGTGACCGGAAGTTTCGATCCCCTTTCCGGCACACACGCCAATCTGCAAAAGCGGATTGCTTGGGCGATTTATGGCCTGCGAAAATATTTTCTGCAATATGAGGACAAAGCCACTTGGAACAACACCATCGTGGTTACGCTTTCAGAATTTGGCCGGACCAGCGCCGAAAATGGAACCTTGGGAACAGACCACGCCGAAGCCGGCCCGATGTTTGTCGCTGGCGGTAGTGTGAAAGGCTATGGGAAAAATACACGCACCACCGGCATTTTTGGATGTCATCCGAGTGAAATTTTCACCCATCCCAGCCAACCAGACATTACCACAGCGGCCTGGGTTCCTGGAACCACCGGCAAGACAGGATCCATGTTTGGAGTTTTGTCGGGTAGCACACCAAGTTACTTGAAGCGTGCCATTGATTATCGATCTGTTCTTGGCGAAATTATCCGGGACCATCTCGGTGCAACCCAGCCTCAGTTGGATAGAATTATTCCGGCCTACGCGGTTGCTGGCCAAAAACTGCAAAACGGCGGCACGACAACAAACAGCACGGCAGAGAAAACTGATGGAACCACCATTGCTGGCGAACTGGACATCGTCTAAGGATTGCGATTTCGCATTCTACGGTTAAAATTTCTCTTGATGAATCATGTCAGAATTCACCGAGCCGTCTTGCTGTTCATATTTCTTGTCAGCGTAATTTTTCATCGTGCATTCGCGGCGACCATTCTTCTTCAACCGGTCGCTGACACCACGCTCATCGAAATCGCGCCAATCAGCAACATGGGTGGATCTACATTTGTGAACGCAGGAACCGCAGGTCAAAATGGCGCAAGAAATCGCGGCCTTTACAAATTTAATTTCAGCTCCATTCCACCGTATTCGAAAATTAAATCCGCTGCCGTCACACTGGAAGTGGTTCAGGAACCCAGTGCGGGCGGCGTCTCATCGTTGTTCGATTTGCATCGCCTCCTTAAATCATGGGGAGAGGGCGACAAGGTTACCGCACTTCACGACGGAGGGGGACTTGGTTTACTTGCGACGACCAACGAAGCTACGTGGAATTCCCGGTTCGCCTTTACGACGAATCTTTGGTCTTCTCCTGGAGCGTCCAACGATTATGCAACGGCGGTCAGTTCTTCCACGCCGGTTTATGGCGTTGCCGATTTTCCACATTTCAATTCCACACCGCAAATGATCGCCGATGTCCAAGACTGGGTGAATGATCCCGCCTCTAATTTTGGGTGGCTCCTGAAATCAGAATCCGAAGCCACGGCCAAAACCGCGCGCGGTTTTGGTTCCCGCGAATTTGCTGGAGCGGACGTCAATTCTCCGCCTTATGTGGCAGTCGAGTTCGTTCCGCCGCCCACGATTTTCGGACTGCAAATTACGAACAGCCAGTTCAAATTCTCTTTCACCGCTGAATCGAATCAGGCTTACGTCGTGGAATTCAAAAACGTGGTCGTTTCGACCAACTCGTGGCTGGCCTTGACGAACATCGTCGCGCCAATTGCCTCAACCAATATTTTAGTTTCAGACACAGTTTCCACAAACGCTCGATTCTACCGCGTCGTTGCTCCCTGAGATCGTTAGGGTTCACTGATTTGTCCGCACAAAACGGCGCGATTTGCGCCCGTCGTTTTCGGCAAATTTCCCGGAAGCCGGTTGAATCGTAAAAACGCCAGCAATGCAAACGCCGCCGGTTCGATCGCTTGAACGGGCCAGTCTAATTCATCACTCGTCAAAACCTCCGAGGAAATTTTTTCTCGAATCGCTCGAACCAAACTTGGATTCACCGCGCCGCCGCCCGTTAAGATAATTTTGTCCGGCTTCGATGGCAGATGCATTTGGTAATTCAACGCCATCGAACGCGCCGTGAATTCCGTGAAAGTCGCCACCGCATCAAACTGCGAAAGCCCGCGCATTTCGCGAATCGCTTTCTTGAAAAAAGGCTCGCCGAATAGCTCGCGCCCCGTGCTCTTCGGCGGCTTCTGTTTGAAATACGGGTGGCGCAACCAACGCTTCAGCAAATCTTCCGCTGCCGTTCCGCGCGCCGCCCACTCACCGTTTCTGTCAAAATGTTTTTTACCTTTTGAAAAATGTCGCATCGCAAAATCAATCAGCATGTTCGCCGGGCCGGTGTCGAATGCCAAAATCTTTGGGGTAGCGGGTGTAGCGTCGAGGCTGTGCCTCGATTTCTTGAACCGCAGGCCTAACGCTACAGACCCATCCAGCGAAGTCACATTGCTGATGCCGCCGAGATTGTTGACGCAAACATGTTTCCCGCGCTCCGCAAAAACGAACTGATGAAAAATAGTTGCCAGCGGCGCGCCTTGCCCGCCAGCGGCGAGATCGGCGACGCGAAAATTATTCACCACCGGCACGCGTAGTTTTTCGACGAGATAAGCCGGTTCGCCGAGTTGAAACGTCGCCGGATTTATTTTGCATGGATTGTGAAAAACCGTTTGGCCGTGCAACCCGATTAGATGAACTTTAATTTTCCCTCGCGCCGCGTGTTCCGCATAAAAACGCCCGAGGTCATGGTGCAACTGGCAGAATTCCCAACTCTTCAAATCACCGCGCGCCGCTTCGTGCAGTTTCACCTGAATCTGTTTCGGAAAATTCGCCGTCCACAGTTCAAGCAAGTTGATTTGTTTTTCAGAAACCGAGCAGAGCGCGTAATCCACGCTGTCAATGCTCGTGCCGGACATGATGCCGAGGACGTTCATGGAATAATTTCTAGCCACGGATGAGACGAATGACACGGATTAAAAAATAAAATTATCCGTGAAATCCATGTTATCCGTGGATAAACATTCCTTCGCATGAAACGTTTCCTGATTTACTTTTCTCTCGTAATCGCTTTGACAGTTTCCGGAACGGAGCCGCAACAAATCGCCGACCAACTTATTTCCACTGCCACGAATTCCGAATTCGCCTACAACCACCTCGCACTTTTGTGCGACAAGTTCGGCCCGCGCTTCAGCGGCACCACCAATCTCGAAGCCGCCATTGATTGGGTTCTCGCCGAAATGAAACGCGATGGTTTGCAAAATGTGCGCGGCGAAGAGGTCATGGTTCCGCATTGGGTGCGCGGCGAAGAATCTGCCGAATTGCTTTCGCCGCGGCCTCACAAAATGGCCATGCTCGGTTTGGGTGGCAGCATCGCCACGCCGCCGGAAGGAATCACCGCTGAAGTTTTGGTCGTGAAAAGTTTTGCGGATTTGAGCAATCGCGTCTCCGAAGCGAAGGGAAGAATCGTTCTCTTCAACGAGCCGTTCATGAAATATCACGATACGGTTGCAATTCGCACACGCGGCGCGATGGAAGCGGCGAAAGCTGGCGCGGTCGCGAGTTTGATTCGCTCGGTCACGCCGCATTCCTTGCACACGCCGCATACCGGCAACATGCGCTACACAAATTCGCTGCCGAAACTTCCTCATGCCGCCATCACCGTCGAAGATGCCGATCTGTTGCAACGCATGTCAGATCGCAGAGAAAAAATTGTCGTGCGTTTAAAAATGAATGCGAAAACGTTGCCCGATGCAAAATCGCGCAATGTCATCGCTGAACTCGTGGGACGCGAGAAGTCGGAAGAAATTATTTTGATCAGCGGTCACATCGATTCCTGGGACGTGGGGCAGGGGGCGATGGACGATGGCGGCGGTTGCGTTGCCGCGTGGGAAGCGATTCGCCTCATGCACGAAATGGGACTGCGTCCGCGCCGCACGATTCGCGTCGTGCTGTGGACGAATGAAGAAAATGGAATCGCTGGTGCGAAAGCGTATCGCGAGGCGCACCAGAAAGAATTGGCGAACCACGTTCTCGCGATCGAATGCGACGACGGCGTTTTTAAGCCCACCAGTTTTGCCTTCAACGGCAGCGCCGCCGCGACGAATCAGGTCAACGAAGTCGCGAAGCTGCTGCAAAAAATCGCGCCCATGCAAATCACTTCTGGCGCAGGCGGAGCGGACATTTCGCAACTCGAATCGGATGGAATGCCGCTGATGGACTTGATCGTCGATTCCTCAAAATATTTTTGGTATCACCACACCCACGCTGACACGATCAGCGTTATAGACCGCGATGAATTGAACCAGTGCGTCGCCGCGTTGGCCGTGATGTCGTATGCGATTGCCGATGCGCCGGAGAGATTACCGAGGTAATATCAATAAAGACGACAGTTAGCGTTTTGACTGGTCTAATTTCGCCTTAAGTTTGCTCTCACAATCCTTTTTAAAATCTTCGAATAAATCGTAAAAACTTTGTGCGCGTTTGACTAGACGGTCGTCCTTACGGTAATACCGATTTAATTGTTGGGTTGCTGCAAACAAGCTAATCCTTGTTTTATCCAGTTGCGTCACGACCTCGTGAGCGGTTGAAATTGTCAGTTTGTTTAGCTTTGGCATTTGCGCTTTTTGTTTGTTTTTCTAAACCTCTAATGAATCGGTTCCCCTCGACCATAAGCATCAACTTTTCCGTCGACGAGTCTGATATAGAACGGCTCTGGCGGAAGCAAATCTCTGAGACTGGCATCCAGCATATAAATCAAATATTCAGCACCTTGAGATGCGCTTGTCCTGCCCGGCTTTCCCATCACGGCGATTACCTCAGTCTTTGTCATTCCGACACTCACCTTGTTCATTTTAGATCCGTGCGGTGCCAAACAACCCGTAAATAACAGGGTTGTGAAGAGGATGGTAAGTAATCGTCCGACGGCGTTGTTGCGGTTCATGTGTTTTGTTTATTCTAAATCCACCTGACCGTCGACAAGATACTTTTTCCAGATAAGACCAACAAAGTTAACAGAACCACCGCAATCCTTTTTGCAATCAAGGAGGAGAAACCTTTACTTCGGTTCATCGTTGCTAAAATACCTTGCGACGAAGCAAAGTAGTGAACCCGCAATCGTCAAAAAGATGACGGCCATTCCGGTGCCGATGGCGTATTCGATAAGTTTTTCATGCGTATGTCCGCGCAAGCCGTAGGCGAATGAGCCGACGGTGAATAATGCGAAACTAATTCCCCACAGAATAAATTTCCATTTGAGTTTGGGATCGGGTTTTCCGCTGTGGGCGTTCCAAGCCATTTTCCAAAACATCGCTCCGGCCAGCTCGCCGAGTGCAAATGCGATGACGCTGCCGACGGACAAGGCGAGGCGGAAGCTCGGGGTGATTTCCTGAATCGACCAGACGAAACCGGCGAAGATACCGAAGCTGATGCCGCAGGAAATTTGTGTAACGCGGAAAAAAGTCAATTTGTCAGAAGAAATTTTAATCTTGAACGAACGGCAGCAAGGCAGGGACGGCATTACTGGCCTCGGCTTTGAAACTGCCCAATACCTCCATCAACTTGACGCAAAGCCTAGCGTTCTCGTTGGTGAGTGCTTGCACGAGTGGCGCAACGGCACCGCTCTTGCCCAAAATGCTGGTCAACGCGTTGGCAGCATAACTGACGTGTTGTTGATTGCTGAGCAACTCGATCAACTTGAGATTAGCGGTGGTGGCTTTATATCCAAATTGCCCAAGAGTTCGAATCGTTGCCACGCTGACATTGCGATCGGAATCTTCAAGAGCGTTTATCAACTCCGGAATCACCCAAGCGGGTTGGTTCGTTCCGACAAGAAGCATTGAAATGACAGCGGTTCGGCGGATTCGTGGATTGGCGTCCTGAAGAGACGCGATCAGGAGTGGCAAAATGGATTCGGCATTGGTCCGCATTTCTACTAATCCCCAGATGGCAGACTCGCGTATAATCTGATTGGTGTTTGCGAAAGCATTCGTAAAAATCGGGATTGCATTTGATCCCATCCCGCTCAATGCGATTTGAGCAGCCTGTGTATAGTTGGTATCGTTTAGGAGCAGAGCGAGAGACGGAATGGCAGGCGTGGCCATCTCTCCCAATGAATGGAATCCTGCGATTGCCAGACTGCGGTCGTGGTCTGAACTATGAAACCTCACGCGAATGAAATTTTGCCTGCGGCACACTCTTCCAGTTTCAGTTTTACCTGCGAATCCTGGGAGCGAAGCGTGTCGAGAAGAAACGGCAGCGCATTCGTACCGATTTGCCGCACAGCAAAGCGAGTTTCAGCCGAAAATCTGTAGGAAAATTCTTCTTGCGAAGATCCTTCCTCCAGCCACTCACTCAATTTCTTCCCCTGATAAACCGGTTCACGCGAGCGCGTCGCGGCGAAGATCAATGCAGCGACGAGGAACACCATCCCAGCCAAAATCCCGATGCGCACGCGATTGCTCACGCCGAGAAGATACAAACTTCCAAAGTTGTTTCGAACTAATTTCGTTTGGGACGCTCTGCGCGGGACGGACTGGAGCAAGTTTCTACGGCAGACGCATTTTTAGAATGTCCTCTTGATGCGACTCTGCGTAATCTTGCTTTATTAAATCATCGTGATGCTTCTGCGAAATTTTATTTTGTTGAGTGCGGTTGCTTCAAGCGGCTTTGCGCAGGAATTGGATTTAGCGAAACTGCCGCCACCCGCGCAGAAGCATATCGACTTCGTTCGTGACGTTCAGCCGATTTTGTCGAGTCGCTGCTACTCGTGTCACGGGCCGGACAAGCAGGAGAACGAACTGCGTTGGGACACAAAATCATCTGCGCTCAAAAGCGGAACTTCCGGCAAAGCCATTGTGCCCGGCAAGAGCGAGCAGAGCCGGATGATTCATCTTGTGGCTGGACTGGAAAAAAATCTCATCATGCCGAAAAAGGGCGAACGACTTTCTTCGGATGAGATTGGAATCTTGCGCGCGTGGATCGATCAAGGAGCGAACTGGCCCGAAGACGTTGCGCAACCCAAAACAAAAGACAAAGCCGACTGGTGGAGCTTCAAACCGGCAGTGCGTCCAATTTTGCCAAAGGTGAAAAACAAAAAATGGGCGCGCAATGAAATCGATTTTTTCGTTCTGGCAAAATTGGAGGAACAAAAACTTTCGCCGTCACCGGAAGCGGATCGGCGCACTTTGATTCGCCGCCTGAGTTTCGATTTGATTGGATTGCCGCCCACGCCGGAAGAGGTGCAGCAGTTCGAGCGCGATGAAAACCCAAAAGCGTACGAGAAACTGGTGGAACGACTCCTGGCTTCGCCTCAATACGGCGAACGTTGGGCGCGTCACTGGCTCGATGTGGTGCATTACGGCGAGACGCACGGCTACGACAAGGACCAGCCGAGAGAGAATGCCTGGCCGTATCGCGATTATGTCATTCGTAGTTTCAATGAAGACAAGCCTTACTCGCGCTTTGTGCAAGAGCAGTTGGCAGGAGACAGGTTGTTTCCTGGGACGCGAGACGGTTTTGAGGGGCTGGGGTTCATCTCAGCAGGCCCGTGGGATTTCATCGGGCACGCCGAGGTGTCGGAATCCAAGATGGATGGGAAGGTAGCCCGGCATCTGGACCGCGACGACATGGTCGCAAGCACCATCCAAACCTTCAATAGCCTTACTGCGCAGTGCGCTCAATGCCACAATCACAAGTTCGATCCGATTACGCAGGAAGACTACTACAGCCTCCAAGCGGTCTTCGCGGCGGTGGATAGGGCCGACGAGAAATACGATCTCGAACCAGCGGTTGCACAGAAGCGCAAGGGTTTGATGGAACGGCAGACAAGCCTCGCCGCGCACAAGAAGGAGTTGGATGAAAAAATCGTCGCCCGCGCGGGGCAACCATTGATTGACTTGGACGCGAAAATTGCGGCGCTTGCGAAAGCTGCGAAGCGAAGTGATGCGATGGGTTACCACAGCAATATCGAGAAAGAGCAGGGCACGGCAAAGTGGGTGCAGGTGGACTTGGGTCGCAGCGTTGCGCTCACCAGTATCTTGCTGCACCCGTGCAAGGACGACTTCAATGGCATCGGCGAAGGCTTTGGCTTTCCGGTGCGGTTCAAGGTGGAAATTTCCGACGACGCAACTTTCAAAGATGGCGTGAAGTTAGTCGGAGATTTCACCAAGGAAGATGTTGGGAATCCGAAACTCAAGGCGAAGAGCGTCGATGTCGCCGGGGGTGTGGCGCGGTTCATTCGTGTCTCGGTCACAAAGCTTGCCTTGAGGCAAAATGACTACATCTTCGCGTTGGCTGAGTTAAACGCCCTCACTGCTGACGGAAAGAATATGGCGCTTGGCGCCGCCGTATCCGCGCTTGATTCGATTGAAGCACCAGTCCGCTGGCAGAAGGTGAATTTGACCGATGGTTGGCAGCCTGGCGCGAGTGTGTCGGAGAGCGGAGAGCTAACAACGCTTCGCGAGAAACGAGAGCAACTGATCCAGCAGACTACCCAAGCGGATGAAGATAGAGACTTGGCGGAAATCGATCGCGGTCTGGCATCCGTAAAAGGTGAGTTGGTGAAATTGCCAGCACAGAATACGGCCTACGTTGGAGCGGTTCACACGGGTTCGGGTGCGTTTGCCGGAACGGGTGCCAACGGCGGAAAGCCACGTCCCATTTATGTGTTGAACCGAGGCAGTATTCAGATGCCTGGCAAGGAAGTTGGGCCTGGAACCTTAAGTTGTCTGCCCGGACTACCGTCTCGTTTCGAGTTGCCGCCGAACCACGTTGAAGGCGATCGTCGCGCCGCTCTCGCCCAGTGGCTCACAGGGAACGACAATCCGATGACGTGGCGTTCCATCGTCAATCGTGTTTGGCAATATCATTTTGGCCACGGTATCGTGGAGACACCGAATGACTTTGGGCGCATGGGTGGGTTGCCAACACATCCAGAGCTGCTCGATTGGCTTGCTGTCGAATTTCGCGATGGAGGCCAATCGTTCAAGAAGCTTCACAAACTCATCGTGAGCAGTGCCACGTATCGCCAGAGTTCCGCGAACGTGCCTGCATTCGAGAAGGTGGACTCGGACAACCGCTACTTGTGGCGCGCGAATCGTCGCAAGCTCGAAGCGGAAGCCGTGCGCGATACGGTGCTGCTGGTCTCAGGTAAGCTGGACCTCAAGATGGGCGGGCCGAGCTTTAAAGACTTCGTGATCGAAAAGCCGGAGCATTCGCCTCACTACCAGTATCACCTGCACGATCCGGAGGATCCGAAGTCGCACCGTCGCTCCATCTATCGCTTCATTGTGCGCTCCCAGCAGCAGCCGTTCATGACGACGCTGGATTGCGCGGACCCTTCGATGCAGGTAGGGCGACGGAATGAAAGCCTGTCTCCGCTCCAGGCGCTTGCGATGATGAACAACTCCCTCATGCTAACCATGTCGAAACACTTTGCGGCGAAAGTAGGCCAACAGAAAAGCGACTTGGCGGGCAAGGTGCGCGCAGCCTACTTTGAAGCGGTCGGTCGTCCTCCATCCGCAGAAGACGCGAAGGTGCTGACTCAATACGCCGAGCATTACGGACTGACCAATACCTGTCGCGTGTTATTCAACTTGAACGAGTTTTCGTTTGTGGATTGATTATGAAGAACACGTCTCCTTTTCATCGCATTGCTCCACCCGCGAAGGCGCAGACTCGCCGAGAGTTTCTCTGGCGCTCTGGGGGAGGTCTTGGAGGCATCGCGCTGGCCAGCCTGCTCGGTGGGGAGGGTCTTTTATCAACCGCAACCCTGGCAGCCGATTCAGGGGTTGGCCCCAGACTGCCCCACCACAGACCAAGGGCCAAACGCGTCATCCAAATGTTCATGGGGGGCGCGGCGAGTCATCTCGACCTGTTTGATTACAAGGCTGAGTTGGTGAAACGCGACGGGCAGAAGAGTGATTTCGGCGAACACGTGGAGGCGTTCCAGGATGGTCTTGGGCCGTGGATGAAACCAGTCTGGTCGTTCAAGCCTTACGGCCAATCCGGCAAGATGCTGGGAGAGACCGTATCTGAACTGGGCCAGGTTGTGGACGAGATGGCCTTCATTCATAATCTGGTTGGCAAGACCGGCGTTCACAGCCAGGCGACGTATCTACAGGCGACCGGATTTCAGTTGCCCGGTTTTCCCGGCATGGGTTCATGGGTGAGTTACGGGCTCGGCAGCATGAATGAGAACCTGCCAACCTTTGTGGTGCTGCCGGACCATCGTGGCTTCGCGTCCAATGGTCCGAAGAACTGGGACTCAGCCTTTCTTCCTGGCCAGCACGCGGGCACGATTATTTATCCCGGACAGGAGAATCCGATCACGGATCTTTTCCCAGGCAAGGCGGGTGGATTTGTTTCGGAGCAAAGTGAAACGGCGGCGCACCAGGTTATTGCCCAACTCAACCGCCAGCACGCGGCGACGCGCGAAGGCGATGCGCGGCTCGACGCACGCATTCGCAGCTACGAACTTGCCGCTCGCATGCAGTTGGCCGCTCCCGAGGCGATGGACATTTCCGAGGAGCCGGACTATTTGCTGGAGCTGTACGGCATCAAAAAAAATCCACCGACCTGGCCAAAAGAAATTAACGCCGAAGAAGAGATGGATTATTTTGGACGCAAATGCATCGTCGCGCGGCGGCTCATCGAACGCGGCGTGCGCTTCGTGCAAATCTGGAGCGGCAATGACAATGGATTTCCCCGGCGCAATTGGGATTCCCACGAAGACATCCTCCGGGACCATGGTCCGCTCTCAATGGGCTTCGCCCGCGGCGCGACAGCGTTGATCCAGGATTTGAAGCAACGCGGTCTGCTCGAGGACACGATTATTCTCTGGACCACGGAATTTGGACGCATGCCCTCGTCGCAGGGCGGGAAGGGCCGCGACCACAATCCTTACGTCTTCACGAACTGGCTCTGCGGCGGAGGCATCAAAGGCGGGACCACTTACGGAGAAAGCGACGAATGGGGCTACAAGCCGCAAGACCGCAATAAACCAACGACCGTCTATGACATCCATGCAACCATGCTGCAACTCCTTGGCATTGATCACGAGAAACTCACCTACAGGCACAACGGGATTGATCGCCGGCTCACGGATGTCCACGGCCAGGTCATAAAAGGAATCTTAGCGTGATCTTTGCTTGGAGGATTTGAGATCGCATCGTCTTTTGGTTGGGGGAGGGTTTGCGCCAGTGCTCCTATTTCAGGAGACACCAGCGGCAAGGATGAAGATGCAAAAAAGTGCGGAATTCGTTTCAATCGATCCGGAGCAAGGGTGTGGAGCGACTGGTTCAGAAAACAGTTTATTTGAGTGGCGGCTTTTCCTTGTGCCATGCGGTTGATTGCTCATAGCCATGCGCGATCTTCAAAATCGTTTCTTCGCCAAACGGTTTGCCGAGCAATTGCAAGCCGATGGGCAACTTCGGGTTCGTGGTAAATCCACAGGGAAGGCTGATGCCGGGAATGCCGGCGAGGTTGCACGAGATGGTGAAAATATCCGACAGGTACATTTGCAGTGGATCGTCGGATTTCTCGCCAATTTTGAACGCGGGCGTTGGAGTAGTCGGCGTGATGATCGCATCCACTTTTTCAAAGGCGTTAAGAAAATCCTGGCGGATGAGTGTGCGGACTTTTTGCGCGCGCAAATAAAATGCGTCGTAATAGCCGCTGCTTAAAACATAGGTGCCGAGAATGATTCGACGCTTCACTTCCGCTCCGAAGCCTGCGCCGCGAGTTTTACAATAAAGCTCCGTCGGATCCGCGCCTTCGACTCGCGCCCCGTAGCGAATGCCGTCGAAGCGGGCGAGGTTCGCGCTGGCCTCCGCCGTGGCCACAATGTAGTAAGTCGCCACGGCGTAATCGGTGTGCGGCAGGGAAATTTCCACAATTTCCGCGCCGAGTTTTTCAAGTTGTTTCACGGTGGCTTGCACGGCGGCACTGACTTCAGAATTCATCCCGCCGATCATGTATTCCCTGGGCAGGCCGAGCTTCAGACCTTTGATTTCCCCGTTCAACGTCGCCGCATAATTTGGAACCGGTTGTGGGATGCTCGTCGAATCGCGATGGTCCACGCCGCTCATCACTTCCAGCAACGTGGCGGTGTCGCGAACAGTTTTTGTGAACGGCCCGATTTGATCGAGCGACGACGCAAACGCCACGAGACCATAGCGAGAAATGCGGCCATAGGTTGGCTTCAACCCGACGCAGCCGCAGAGCGCCGCAGGTTGGCGAATCGAGCCGCCGGTGTCTGTCCCCAGCGACGCGAGACATTCGTCGGACGCCACCGCCGCCGCCGAACCGCCGGATGAGCCTCCCGGAATTCGCGTCGTGTCCCACGGATTTTTCGTGACGCCGAACGCGGAATTTTCGGTCGAACTGCCCATCGCAAATTCGTCCATGTTCAATCGCCCGAAGACAATTGCACCGGCGGCTTTCAACTTTTCAATCGCGGTGGCGTCGTAGGGTGAAATGAATTTGCCGAGAATTTTTGAACCACAATTCAGCGGCTGATTTTTGACCGCGAGCACATCTTTGATGGCGATGGGAATTCCGAGCAGCGGTTTTTGCGCGTGCGTTGCGCCACGGGAAATTTGTTGATCGGCGGCATCGGCCTGCCCGAGAGCGTCGGCGGCATCGTGAGAGATGAACGCGTGAATCGTGGTGTCCACACGCTGGATTTGATCCAGGCAAGCCTGCATCGCCTCGCGGGCGGAGACTTCTTTTTTGCCTAACATTGTGGCGAGTTCTGAAATGGTGAGTTGGTTTAGCATCTGAAAAGATTTCCGCAGAATTAAAAAACCTCCGAAAAGTTATTCCACAATTTTTGGCACGAGGAAAAGTCCGTTCGCTTTTGACGGCGCGTTGCGCAGAGCTTCTTCATTGGAAAGGGATGGGCGGATTTCGTCGGCGCGAAAAACATTGATGAGTGGGACGGCGTGCGCGGTTGGTTCTACGTCCTTCACGTCGAGTTCCTTTAACTTTTCGATGTAGCCGAGAATGTTGCCGAGTTGCGCAGCGAGCTTTTCCTCCTCTGCCGGAGACAATGCCACTCGCGCTAAATGCGCCACGTATTTGACGTCAAAATCTGACATGCGGAAAAACTAAGGAGTGGCGACGAAACTTCAAGATTCAAAAACAATCCGGGCATGGCCACAAATCCCAAAACCTGCCTCCAAACGAACGCCATGATGAAGATTCAATCCTCGTCGAACTTACGATGCAGCAACGCTTCCAGTTCTTCCAGCGCGGCATGGCCGTCATTACCCTCAACGGTAACGGTGATCTTACTTCCCGGTCCTGCGGCGAGCATCATCAAGCCCATGATGCTTTTGCCATTCACTTTCTCACCGTCTTTTTCGACAAAGATTTCGCAGGCGAAGCGGTTGGCCGTTTTGACGAACAATGCTGCCGGACGAGCGTGAATGCCCAGCTTGTTTGTCACCACGAGCTCACGTTCGTCGTTTCCCGGTTTGTTAATCACCTTTTTTGCGCTCATCTAAAATAGTTTCAGTCCAAACAATATTTTTTACAAAAAAAATTACAAGCGAACTTTCCCAGCCATTTGTGCGATCAGCCGGTCGTTCAATTCTTTGGCTGGATTATGTCCTGCCTCCTTCAACTTGGTTTGGAAAGCAGCCACTTCAATCAGCCGCGCCAGGTCCCGGCCGGGTCGCACCGGAATCGTGACATGCGGAATATCGATCCCCAGAATTTTAACAAATTCATCATCCATTCCCAATCGATCGACATCGGGGACGTCCGTCCACGTCTTTAGCGTGACGATCAAATCCACCCTTTTTTCATGCCGAATACTTTTGATTCCGAACATTGCCGCCACATTGATGATGCCGATGCCGCGCACTTCCATGTGGTTGCGCGTCAGCTCGGCGCTCGTCCCGACCACGTCGCGACCGTCGATTAAAGTCACGCGCGTGATGTCATCGGAAACCAAACTGTAGCCACGATCAATCAGCGCCAAAACGGTTTCGCTTTTCCCAATGCCGCTTTCGCCGCGAATAATTACACCGATTCCGAGAATGTCCACCATGCTGCCAATGTCTGTCCCGCGCGGTGCAAACAACATCTCCAGCGCGAGCGTCGCGAGGTTGATGAACTTCATCGTGATCAACGGACATTTGAATACCGGCACGTCCGCTTTTTCCGCCGTTTGCAGGAGCAGTTTATCCGGATGGAGATTGCGCGAAAAAACCACACAGGGAATCTTGTAGGAAAACAGGTCGAGATAACGCTGCTTGCGCTCTTCGACCGGCAGGGATTTCAGAAAATTCGCCTCGGCATTGCCGATGATTTGCACACGCTTGTTGGCGAAGTAACGGGTGAAACCAGCGAGAGCGAGTCCGGGCCGGTTCACCGTCGGCTCGCGGATGATCCGCTTCAACCCATTTGCACCGGCGACGAGTTGCAATTCCAACGCGCCCGCCTGCTCGGTGTAAAATCGTTCAACGGTGATGAGGTCGCGTTTCATGAATTTGAATGGTTAATGTTATCAGTTCCAGACCGTTTACAAATTGAACTCCGGCCCGAGATAAATTTCGCGCGCTTTCGCATCGTTGGCCAGAAATTCAGCCGAACCTTCGCGCAATACTTCGCCTTTCACGATGATGTAGCCGCGGTCGATCAACTTCAACATTTCGCGCACGCTGTGGTCGGTGATCAAAATTCCCAATCCACGATCACGCAGACGCCGAACAATTTTTTGCACCTCGTAAACGGCAATGGGATCGATTCCCGCAAACGGTTCGTCGAGCAAAAGTAATTTTGGGCTGGTGACGAGGGCGCGCGTGATTTCCAAACGGCGTTTTTCGCCGCCGCTCAAGGTGTAGGCCATGCTCTTGGCCAGCGGAGTCAGGTCCAATTCTTCGAGCAAATATTTCAAACGCACCTTGCGCTCCTGCGAATCCATTTTGCACGTTTCCAGAATGGCGAGAATGTTTTGCTCGACGGTCAGCTTGCGGAAAACGGATGGCTCCTGCGTCAGGTAACCAATGCCGAGCCGGGCGCGTTTGTGCATCGGCAGCGTGGTCATGTCTTTCCCCTCAAATTTCACCGTTCCTTCATCGGGCTTCACGATTCCAACGACCATGTTGAAGGTCGTGGTTTTGCCAGCGCCATTCGGACCAAGCAGTCCGACGACTTCGCCCGCCGCGACGTTGATGGACATGCCGTTCACGACGCGGCGTTCGCCGTATTGTTTGGCCAATTTTTCGGTGGTGAGCAGGCTCATGGTTTTCGGAAAGCTTTCAAGGCATTCGTTGCGTTCAAGGGAATGATTTTATACGGGTTCGCGCTGACTTTACCCGACTTTAAACCCCACCGCAAAAATTTCGCGTCGTAGATCAGCATGCCATCCATCTTGGCGGAGGGGGTTCCGGTCAGTTCCACTGTTTGTGTGACAGCATCGTAGGCGGCGCGTTCACCGAAAGCCTGTCCAATTTTTTCAAGGTCACCGATGCGATCAATTTTCTGGGCGACCATGTTTCCGTGGCCGATCACGCTGGAAATCTGATTCGTGCGCGGCTGAAATTTCACATCCATGAAATCGCCGGAGATTCGTTCCAACCGTTCGCCGAGCGGAATTTTTTCGATTTGTTCCGCGACCACATCCTTCTCCGCGTGAACGCTGGTGATGAGACCCGTCTCGATGGAGCGGTTCAGCGTCAACGATTGGCAGGTTAGAATTTTTTTCAGCAGGTTGGTTTTGGCGGCAGCGCCTGGAATTTCCTGGAGAACAATGTTTCCATTGGCAACGACTTTTTCCACCTGATTGCCTGCGCCAAAAGAAATCGTGGTGAAGTCGCAGAGCAGAGTGGTTAGGGAATCGTTTTCATCCGTTAGATTCGCGCGGACATTCTTCGTAAAATTGGCGGTGTTGGTTCCGTAAGAAAAATCTTCGCAAAAAACGTCCGCCATGCGTTTGGCAATGTCGGCGGCATTCGTGGAGCCTGCATTCCTCGCAAACAAATTTGCCGGCATTCGCATTTGCACATTGGTTCGCGCCGCAAAATAGCGATTCGTTTTTCCAACGATCAGAATTTCTGCGCTGATGCGGCTCTCCTTGATTCGCCATTCAGGATTCCCGGTCAGCTCCATCAAACCGGTGGCCTCGGTGTAAACCGCACGACGCCCGGTCGCCCGGCTCTGGTCGCTTTCGCTGAGCATCACGACATTCGAATCGGCGATGATTTGTTGCACGGTTCCGTTTGTTTCAGCGAGTTTGAACGTCATCAAGTCCGACGTGATTTCCACAAACTGATTGGGCAACGCGTTCGTCCGCGCGGCGGCGTTCGCATTGAGCAAATCGGGCTGGCCCAATTGTTCGCGCGGCATTTTAAATTTCGCATTCTGCTCCGCGCGAAAAACATTGCTCCTGCGATCGAAGAAAAATAAATCGGCGGTCCCGACACGCTGGCCATCCTCCCATTTGGGATTGCCCGTGAGCGCGATGGTTTCCTGATTCGTGTTCACGATGTAGATGGCGTGTTCGCCGGAGGCACGGCTGTTGTCTTTCTTATTTCGCACGACGACGTGGTTGTCCGCCGTGATTTGCCGGATGCCCTTATTCGTGGTGTCCGAGCTTAATTCGATGCTGAGCAAATCGCAGGTGAGTTCCATTTGCACATCATCGACGCGAACATTCCCGGTGTAGGTCACGAGGTTTGATTCGTAGAGAAAGAGGAAATGGTCCGCAAAAATTTTTAAAACCTGGTTGGTCGCAGGCGGAAGGTCAGGGGCAGGGGACGCGGTCTTCAATTCGCCGTTTCGCTGCTTGATCGTGTCTTTGCGAATGACCGTTTCGACTTTGTTTGAGATGACGAGAAACGCGTTGCTTTGCTGACAATAAAAGCCTTCGCCTTGAATAAATAAATTAGTGGTCAAGGTGTAGGCCTTGATTGTTCCAGCCGAGGTTGCGACCGCCGTGCTGCGATCGAACAAACATTCCGGCGCCTGGGCGATCAGTTCGATTTTGTTCGTGTCACCGTCCCGAAACGTTTTCATTCCGAACTCAGTGATGAGCACTTTCGAACCGGTGATCTGCTTCGCGTTCAGACCGGTGAAGATCGCTTTTAACTCTTTGGTTTCACGGTCCTGGTAAGGCAGGATAAACTTTTTTCCGGTAAATCCTTGTGGCAATTGCGCCCGCACGGACAGCAGTGCTGCGATCAGCAAAAGAAAAGGGAGCAGCGATGTTTTAAGTCTTTTCATGTGTGCCGCTCGCGACAGTAATTTGAAAACAGAGTTTTTCGCCTTCGATGACATGGGAGCCGGCGAATAAAAACAGGCTCGGCTTTGAATTCGTCGATTTCCAAATGGCGGCGTCATTGAGCACGCGGAGGTTTTATCAGCGACACGGTTGAAAGTAAATGACACGCCCGAAATCCGTTTTTGGTTCACTCATCGATAAATAGGCGGTGCGCGTGGCGAGAGTCGAATCTGTGGAAACCGTTTCGCGTTCAAGCACGAAAAGCGTGTATTACCCGCCAAGGTGCGTGATTCTTAGAACCACCGGGTCAAAGTCCGAAGTGCGAAGTTTGAATTACGAAGTTCAATCATTTCAACATTCGCAATTCGACATCCGAAATTTACCCTGTGCCGGTGACGCTGAACTGGCTTGACCAGTCCCGCCATGGCGGGATTCGCCGGCTGCTCCCAATCCATCGCCGCAACCGATCCGTCTTCTGCCCGCCGCGCTGCTTGTCCGGCGTGGACACTTTGAAGACTTCCTTGAGCAGCAAATAAACTTCGCGGTTTGCAGCAAGAGTGAGACAAAAACCTGTTCGCTAGTTTCATGTTAGCAAGGGCATGGCCGACTTGATTCGCGCGAAAGCCTCCAGCGCGATTTCACGGGCGATCGCGTGGCTGACGATGGGTTCAGGATAATCGCGCCCAAGTTCGACACCGGCGGCACGGAGAATATCCGGCGGAGCGGCGTGCGGCTGATGAATCCACTTCGCCGGGAGCTTCGCGAGTTCCGGACACCAATGGCGGACGTAATCACCGACCGGGTCAAACTTCTCGCCCTGCGTTGTCGGATTGAACACGCGGAAATATGGCGCGGCATCTGCGCCGCAACCGGCGGTCCATTACCAGCCGAGCGTGTTCGCCGCAAGGTCGGCGTCCACCAGCGTATCCCAGAACCAGCGCGCGCCTTCCTGCCATGAGATGAGCAAATGGTCGCCGCGAGCAGAGCCGGATTATCCGCCAGCCGAAGATCCAGGCGCAGCCAAATAATTGCGGGTTTGATCATCGGTGATTCAAGGCTTTGAAGACCCTGCCGATGCGGCCCGGATGGAAGCAATGTCCAGCCGGAACTGGCCGTCCTGCTTCTCTGCGATCAGGAAACCCACCGAGGACACTTTGGCTGGATCGAGCGGCGGCACGTCGGTCAACACTCGTCCGCGAAAGGTCGGCACGAAGTCCTTGAACGGCAGTCGGTATTCTTCCCACTCGTCACGTTTCGTCGTGAAAGCGCATTGGTAAATCGGCGTGTTGAAACCAGTCTCGGTTCGCACGGTGAATTTGTATCGACGTCCATCGCCGCGCACCCGCAAGACAAAGGCTTCGCGATCACTCAGACTCTGGCGCACAGGAGACGAGCGCACCGAGGCGAAGCCGCCGTTGTTCTCCAGCGATACCACGCCGCTGAACACAGCGACGTTGGTGAGAATTTGAAATTGGCTCGTGGATACGCCGCCCATCACGTCGTCGTTGACGATTTGCCACGCGGGCGAATGGGTGGTGGCCGTGAAGTCGAAAATAATTTTGTCAGAAGCAGAGTGAGCGTTCATGGTGAGAGCAAGGCAAGTCAACAGGATGGCAGCGGCCTGCTGGAGAGGAATGGTTGGCTTGGTAGTCATTTTCATTTTCAACTGGTCAGGAATTGAGTCGCCACAGGCTGAAGTTTAGCACGGCGGCAAAACTCACCCAAACAAGATAGGGGGTGAGCAGCCACGCGGCGGTGCGGCTCACGGAACGAAAGGCGAGGAGCGTCGTGGCAATGGCCAGCCACAGCAGCATGATTTCGGCGAAGGCCATGCCAGTCCAGTGCAGCCCAAAAAACAGCGGGCTCCACGCCGCGTTCAGAGCGAGTTGCACGAGGAAGAGTATAAGCGGTCGGCGTTGCGCTACAAATCCTCCCCGCTTCCAAACGAGCCACGCGGCGACGGCCATCATCGTGTAGAGCGCTGTCCACACCGGCCCGAAGATCCAGCCCGGCGGATTCCACGACGGCTTCTGCAGCGTCGCATACCATTCGCCCGGCATGAAGATTGTGCCGAGTGAGGCCGCACCAAAGCACGCGACCAGCCAGCCAATCATGGCGACGGTGACGCGGAGATCGAAACGCTGGCGGCCTATCGCACTCATGGGAATTCAGTTGACCCAAGCCGCTTCAGGTCGGCGAGCAGTTTCAAAACTGCCAACTCCTTGGCCTTCGCTTCAACTTCGACGGTGAGCGTGCGATTCTTCCACGCGTTTGGAAAATCACTCGGGTCAATGTAATCGTGATGCCGTGCCGGTTTTGGCCCGCGCCAGCCTTCGATGGGGCTGGAAATGTGAAACAGCGGTTCCCGATTCCAAGTCGCCCAGGCGCGTTCGGTGGCGTCCTCGATACTCAATCCGTCGGGCAGGCAGCGATGATGATGCACGTCATAAACCAACGGCACGCCCGTGTCCGCACAGACGGGCAACAAATCCTCCGGCGTGTAAACCTTGTCATCGTTTTCCAACGTGAGGCGCGAGCGCACAGGTTCGGGGAGATGCTCAATAGTCCGGCGCAACGCCTGAAGCGCAGAGGGTTTGTCACCGTAAGCGCCGCCGCCGTGGAGGTTGATGGTGTCCGCACCAACCCATTCGGCAACTTCGGCTTGGTAACTCAACTCGTCCAGGGAGCGGGCGACCGTGTCCTTGTTCGGCGAATTCAAAACCACGAACTGGTCGGGGTGAAAGGAAAGTCGCAGGCCGTGTTCGCGCGCAAACGCGCCACACTCGAGGAAGCGTGCCACGATTTCATTGCCGCGCGGGAGTTCGCGGATGTCGTAACCGGCCTGGGGATGCGTTTTGATCGGCAGAACCTGACTGTTGATCCGAAACGCGCCGATACCCTGCGCTGCGCAGTAGCGGAGGGATGCGAACAGCGCATCGGCATTGGTCAGGCAAAGTTCCGCGAGCCGCGCAAGGCGTTCGGGACGTGAGAGCCGCAGCATCGCGGTCGCGGTCGTCGTGCGAAACTTGATCGGCTCGCCTGCGAACTGGCAGCACAAGCCGAGGCGCAATCGCGTCGTAGGAGGCGGGGCAGCCGCCGAGTTGGAACGGGAACGCTTCATGGTCGAACCCCTTGTGACGCCGCGAACCGCGATTGCAACGCCTCGTTGCGAAACTTGAAAATCCGTTTGATGTCCGGTCGCACGAACCAGCGGTGCGCCAGAAAATCGAACGGCACGGCATAGCGCACGACATCGCGGGCGAGCGTGCCGCCGTCGCGCGCCTCGAAGGTGTGCTCGTGAATCCATTGCCGGTAAGGGCCACGGATTTGTTCATCCACGAAGTGATGCGGCGGTTGCCAGATGTTGATGCGCGTGCGCCAGCGCAACGGCAGGCCGTGGACGCGCAACCGATAATCAATCAACGCGCCCGCCTTCAAGACGATGGGCGGCGGCGTGACGATGTGAAAATGCAACCACGGCGGCGTGAGCGCGTCGAGGTTCGCCGCATCAGCGAAAAACGGAAAAAGTTCTGCGGGTGGTAGCGGCAGCCAGAGTTCGGATTTGAATTCACGGACGCGCATTTGATTGATTCATTTCCCGGCTTCCGTGCGGAGCATCACTTCGTTGCGGCGCAGGAAAGCGGGCGTCCACGGCGGATCAAAATAGCCATACACCGGCGGCGAGAGGACGCTCAACCGCTCCGTTTCCATCCACGCCTTTAACCTGGCCAGCGATTCCGCTTCCTTCATCACATTGCGCCCGCCGCTGGAGCGCAGCACCGCGAACCGTCCCGCCACCAGTTCGCGCACCGTCACCGAACCATCCGCCGGTTGGGGCACTGTGCCGGACTTCATTTTGGCCGGCATCACAAACGCCATCGTCGTATTAGTCTCGTTGCCGGACATGAACACCGGCGTGGTCATGGCGATCTTTTGCTTGGCCTCGTTTTTGCCCGTGATGAACCCGAACAACCGCATGAAACTCCCATCATCTCCGTTCCGGCTGCCGGTCATGGGCGTTTCCACCACCGTCAACGCCGGATAATCGCGCACTTGAAATCTCCCGTCTGCGCGCACGATCTGGTAAGGCGCGGACTCGTAACCCGACCGCGTGACCTTGCACCCTACGAGCGCCAAGCCAATCACCACCGCCAAAATCAAAAGTGGAATCCACATTTTTTTCACTCACCGAAATTAATCGTTTCTCTACCGGCTGGCAAATCAAGAAGGCGACCTTTGGCCAGGACCGAGTTTGCGGAATAAATTTCATCGTGCTGCTGCGGCTGTTACCGCGTGATCGCGAGCCAACGATCGGCCACCAATGCGTTCAACTTGCCCACGAAAAGTTCTTCGTCGGCGCGCTCTTGCTCACACCGCCCGTGCCGCAGTCCCTCGCGCTGTTGGACGCCGGAGGATTTGAACTGACAAAGCCGATGAGGACGCGGCTCGAAGCGATCGAATACGAACGCTGTCTTGTCGTGCTGGCGGTGTTGGATGGGCCGCTGCGGAAATCCTCAAGCAGTGGAAGCAAGAATGAAGATGCGCGGGGTGAAGAAACAACATCTGCCGGCGAAGCTTTGCGCAGCTTGCGGCCGGCCGTTCGCCTGGCGGAAAAAGTGGGCGCGCGATTGGGAGAACCTGAAGTTTTGCAGCGCCGCCTGCCGTCGGGCAAAGGCTACTTTGCCAGCGATCCGAAGTTGATCCAGGCGATGACGGCGGAGAAGACCAGCAACGTCAGGCAGGGCAATATTTTGAAGATGGGATTTTTCACCCGCAGATGCGTGACGAAGGCCGCGAGCATCAGGAGGGCGATGCCCACGCCGCCCACTACGGCAAATTGCGGACGCTCAATTCCGATCAACAACAGTGTCGCGAAGGTCATCTTCAAGATTCCCACGAGGTCGCGCAGCCAGTCGGGCAGGCCATACTGTTTGAACTCCTGAATGATGTTGGCGTAGCGCACCACCCACACGAAGAAAACCGCCGCCGCCACCAGTGCTTGCAAACAAACTGACAGATTGTGCATGACCAAAAGCTATGAGGTTCAAGCGGGAAATTGAAGCGGAAATTTACGGCGCGAAGGCTGTGATGTTCTAAACTGCGGCGCTGGCGGAGCGACAGGTTTCGCGAACGTGTGTCGCCTGCTGCTGGATGGCTTTGCGCTGCGGCGGGTCGAGGCGGCCGAGGTTTTTCAACTGCATCGCCATGCGCTGATTTTTGGCGAGCAACTTTTCGTGCCGCAGGAGGAAATCCCAGTAGAGCGTCGTGAAGGGGCAGGCGTTGTCGCCGGTGGACTTCGCGGGGTCGAAGCGGCAGCCCGCGCAGTAGTTGATCATGCGCTGAATGTATTTGCCACTGGCCACGTAAGGCTTGCTCGCCATGAGTCCGCCGTCGCAGTGCTGCGACATGCCGAGGGTGTTTGGCAGTTCCACCCACTCGACGGCATCGACATACACCGCCAGATACCATTCGTGCACGGATTGTGGTTTCACGCCGAGGAGCAGGGTGAACAATCCCGTGACCATCAGCCGCTGGATGTGATGGGCGTAACCGTATTCAAGCGTCTGGGTGATAGCTTGGCGCAGACAATTCATTTCGGTCTGGCCGGTCCAGTAAAACGACGGCAACGACCCGGTGGCGTTGAGGGCGTTCAACTCCAGATAGCCGGGCATGAAGTGCCAGTAGATGCCGCGTACGAATTCGCGCCAGCCAAGAATCTGGCGAATGAAACCCTCCGCGCTCGCGAGCGGCACGCGACCCCGGCGATACGCCTGCCCCGCGGCGGCGATCACTTCGCGCGGGTCGAGGCGGGCGAGGTTTTTCAACTGCATCGCCATGCGCTGATTTTTGCCGAGGAACGTCTCGTGGCGCAATAGGAAATCCCAATAGAGCGTCGTGAAAGGGCAAGCATCGTCGCCGGTGGACTTCGCGGGGTCGAAGCGGCAGCCCGCGCAGTAGTTGCTCATGCGTTGAATGTATTTGCCGCTGCCACATAGGGCTTACTGGCCATCAGTCCGCCGTCGCCGTGCTGCGACATGCCCAAAGTGTTCGGCAGTTCCACCCACTCGACAGCATCGACATACACCGCCAGATACCATTCATGCACGGATTGCGGTTTCACGCCGAGGAGCAGGGTGAACAATCCGGTGACCATCAGCCGCTGGATGTGATGGGCGTACCCGTATTCAAGCGTCTGGGTGAGGGCTTGGCGCAGACAATTCATTTCGGTCTGGCCGGTCCAGTAAAACGACGGCAACGGCCCGGTGGCTTTGAGTACGTTCAACTCCAAATAGCCGGGCATGAAGTGCCAGTAAATGCCGCGCACGAACTCGCGCCAGCCCAGAATCTGGCGGATGAAACCCTCCGCACTCGCGAGCGGCACGCGACCCTGGCGATACGCTTGCTCGGCGGCGGCGATGACTTCGCGCGGGTCGAGGAGTTTGAGGTTCAGCGCGGCGGAAAGGCGCGAGTGGTAAAGAAAGGGGCGCGCCCTCATTGCTCCATCGCTGCTCCACATCGCGTCCTCGTACTTGCCAAATTGTGGCAACCGGTGCTCGATGAAATCTTTCAGCGCGTCCCGGGCTTGTTCGGGCGTCACCGGCCAGTCGAAACGAGCTAGATTGCCCGGATGTTTCGCGAACTGCTTGCCGACCAACACGAACACTTCGCGGGTCAACTTATCCGGCGGGATGCTCACGGGCGCAGGAATGTCACCCGGGCCGGACTTGCCAAAGCTTTCACGATTGTCGGCATCGTAATTCCATTGCCCGCCGACCGGCTCGTCCCCCTCCATCAGCACGCCGGTCTTGCGACGTAGTTCGCGGTAGAAAAATTCCATCCGCAGTTGCTTGCGACCTTGGGCGTGTGCGGCAAACTGCGCGCGCGCGCAGAGGAAGTGACGGTCGGGACGGATCTCCAGATCCATTCCCAATCCGTGCGCGGCGGTCTTGAGTTGTTCCTGCACCCGCCAGTCACCGGGTTCAACCAGGATCAGCCGCTGCGGACAGAGCCGACAGATGCTCTCGCTCAATTCCAACGCCAGCGTGCCCGCGTTGTCCAAGTCGTCGAGCTGCCGGTAATGGACCGTGAGGCTGGCCGTGCGTAAGGCGTCCCGGAAATGCCGCATGGCTGAAAGGAACAGCGCGATGCGCGCCTGGTGCGACCAGACGTGGGTAGACTCCTCCTCGACTTCCGCCATCCAGACCGCGTCCAGCGAGGCATCGAAGCCGTCAAACGCCGCTGACTTCGCG
>JAYVSV010000143.1:0-9579 GCA_043775015.1 Verrucomicrobiota bacterium | reverse complement strand
TCGCTTCGCTCGCCCTCCTCAAAGACGGGACGTGCCGACAAGCAGAGTCCTGGTTTGCTAACTACACGACTTGTCCTGGTTTGCTCGCCCCGCGACAACCCCGTTTGATAACTATTGCCAAAATAATCTGTGGCATTGGAGCAGTCTCCCGGCAGGCAGTTGTATTTCGAGCGGAATGTATTCACCGCTTGTGAGAGTTTTTCCAATTCATTTATAACAGACCGAGCACGCGCTCCTTCAATGAGGTCTCGTCCCACCACTATCCCGCCGATAATCAGCCCGATGATGACCATGACGATGGAAAGTTCGACGAGAGTGAAGCCTGCTTGCAGCGGAGATTTAATGCGGAAACGCAGGGCAACCATTCTGCTGGCTCATTGTTGGATTTTTTCACTCTCGAATATACCGGCGCGGGCGTTAAGAAAGATTTAACTTTTCGCCGCCGCCGCATACCGGGCGGAAACGAATGCCCGTTCTGCCACCCGGCTTCAGGATATGAGCTGAACCAAATTGAAATGCTGCTTGCGAGCGGCAACGACTTCTTGCAAAAAGCGGCAAATCCAATCACCCTTTGAGACGCATGGTTGCGCAAAGAAACCTCAGACACCCAACCGACTTTGCGGCTGGGTAAATGATTGAATTTCTAAAAACAGCCTGCGGAGCCTCGACAATGAGGATGCTATCACAATGAAACCAGCCGACAAACCAAACAGGAACATGGTTTTTGTCAGCCATGCAAATCCAGAGGACAATGCTTTTGCCAAGTGGATCACGCTGAAATTGGCGAGCCAGGGGTATCCGGTTTGGTGTGACGTAACCAAATTACTTGGCGGCGAAGATTTCTGGAAAGACATCGAAAGCGCAATTCGGGATCGGACAATTAAATTTCTTTTCGTTCTTTCCAAGACCTCCAATCAAAAACAGGGAACTTTGATGGAAATTGCCGTAGCGCGTAAAATCGGAAAGGGCTTTACCGATTTCATTATTCCGCTCCGCATTGATGATATTAAATCGGATGATGTCAACATTGAGTTGAATCGGTTAAATTTCATAGATTTTTCAAAAAACTGGCTGACCGGCTACCGGCAGCTTTTGAAAAAATTAGAAGAAGACCAAGTTCCCAAAGACCCGCGTTTCACGGCGAATGCCGTCACCGAATGGTGGCGCGGCAGTCATCCCGTGACAGAAGGCGTGGTTCAGGAGCCGGAACGCTACTGCTCAAACTGGTTTGAGTTTCAGGCTTTGCCCACAACTCTGCGGCTCCATTCAGTTGAGCCGAGAAAACGATTCGAGGATGCGAACATCCAATTTAATGTGCCAACATATCGGCTGGAAAATTATCTGCTGACTTTTGCCACAGCGGATGAAGTGCTTGCCCCGCTTGAAGAATATGGTTTGAGCATCGGCAATTCACTTGATCTTGACCTGTCCAAATTCCAGCAGGCCGGAATTGAACATCCCAAGATTGAACGCCGTGAAGCCAGGAACATCATCACGGCGCTGCTAAAAGAGGGATTCGACCGTTTCGCTGCTTCCAAAGGATTGCTTCCTTACGAATTGTCCAACCGCTCCATCTTCCATTGGTTCAAACAGGATTTTGCTGAAAACGATAAAATCTTTTTTCTCAATCCTGCCGGAAAGCGCAGTTGGCGGGCAATGATTGGTTTCAAATCCATCCATTCGTTAATTGGAACAACGAGGATTCGCAACTGGCACTTTGGCGTTCAAGCCAAGGTATATTCCTGGCCGTTTTCAGGCTTGGCAATTAAGCCTCATGTGGCATTCACGGAAAATGGCATCCTTTACGAAAGCAAAGCCAAGCAACATGCGGCACGCCGCAGTCAGTGCAAAAGTTGGTATAACGATGATTGGCTTGATCGAATCCTTGCTGTCATGTCATTTCTGGCCGGAGACGGGTCGCAGGTAATTAGCTTCCCACTTTCAGCCGATTCTGTTGTGACCGTCTCAAAATTGCCGATGCTTTTTGAAAGCCCTGTTACTTACCAGATTGTTGAGGAACAGCCGGAAGTAGAAATTCCGGGCATAGAATTTGCGGATGAAGTTGGAATATCGGAAGACGAGGAGGAAGAAGCATGAAATCCCTCATCCATATTCCTGAGCCAACATTGGTTTTTGGCCTTGGCCAATGCGTTGAAGACCCGCGAGACGGATTGAGTCTTTTCGGCCCGTATGATCCGGCCCAAACATTCGGCGTGCGTTACGGTCTGATTGGCACCAAGGCTGGCATAGAACGAATGTGTCAGTGGATTGAAAAAATCCAAAAGCCTGTATATGACGAGCCATTGACGCGCCTGCGTCCTCCGTTTCCCGGATTCGAGGCAGTTTTTGGGGTTCCGTTCCCGGTTAAGCCTGCCATCACAATTGAATTTTCGGAAGCTGACCTTAGCAAATACGTTCACATTGGCGATAGGCACAAACGGACATACGAGACAGCCGGTTTTTTTACGCAGCGAATTATTGATGCCGTTCGGAATGAAGAAAACAGGCCGGAACTATGGTTCATCATCGCGCCGGAAGATGTTTATAAATACTGCCGTCCGCAATCTGCCGTTGAGAAAGAGCAGCGAATCACCGTCGAAGGCACCATGAAGCCATCGGAAGCGCGACGCTTGATAAGCGAACCAGATTTGTTCGCAGACCGAAATCAAGCGGCCACCGCTTATCAATTCGATCCCGATTTTCGGAACCAGATTAAGGGCAGGTTACTTTCACACGGCATCCTTACGCAAATCGTCCGTGAGAGCACGCTTGCGCCTCAAGATTTTCTCAACAAGGCAGGCAAGCCCACGCGCCATTTGGAAAAGCTCCAGTCAGAAATCGCCTGGAATTTGAGTTCCGCCATTTATTACAAAATTGGCGGACGGCCTTGGAAATTGAAAGGTGTCCGTGAAGGGGTGTGCTATGTCGGTTTGGTATTTAAGCGCGACGAAAAGAATCCCAACCCGCAAGCGGCTTGTTGCGCCGCGCAAATGTTTCTTGATTCAGGTGACGGCGTTGTTTTCAAGGGCAATGTCGGGCCTTGGATGACCGGAAAACGCGGCCACTTTCATCTTACCACCCACGCGGCGAATGAATTATTGACCCAAGCCATTGAAGCCTATCGCGCAAAGCATAATGGCAAAGCACCCAAGGAATTATTTGTCCACGGTAAGGTTAAGTTCAACGAAGCCGAGTGGCACGGGTTCAAGGAAGCTGCCGGTTCAAAGACAAATGTGGTAGGCGTCAAAATTGCCGACGCCGAAGATTTCCGCCTTTTCCGCGAGGCGGGCAGTATGCCCGCCATCCGGGGACTTGCATGGCTTCAAGACAGCAACAATGGTTATTTGCTCACCAAGGGATTCATCCCACGCTTGCAAACTTATCCCGGAAAAGAGGTGCCGCGCCCCCTCCAAGTTGAAATATGCGGCGGCGAGGCCTCCCTGGAAACGGTTCTTCAGGACGTGTTGGCATTGACAAAATTGAATTACAATTCCTGCAAATTTGCAGACGGCGTGCCTGTTACCTTGAAATTCGCGGATGCCGTCGGTGAGGTCTTGATAAGCGGCCCGACCGTTCCCAACGCTCCTCTACCATTTAGGCACTATATTTAATACCGTGGACGACCTCATCAAACTTGTTCGCACCTACCGGGTGACGGCGGGGCTGGCGGAACGGCTCCGGCTGGCGGAAGCAATCTTCCGCCAGATTGAGCCGGATTTGCGTTTCTTTGTGTTTAATGCCATCCAGCCGCCCGCAGCCGAGGATGTTTTGCAGGAGATTTTGAAATCCGTCGCCGCCAGCATAAAGAATTTTCGCGGGGACACGGTGCCAGCGTTTCGCTCGTGGTTTTACACCATCGCCCGGAACCGGCTGAATGACCATTTTCGTAAAAAGGCCAGTGACCGCTTGCAGCCCATGCCCCATGACGAGCTTTTGGACTTGCTGGACACATCCGAGCAGGCAGAACCCATGACGGCGGCAGACCGGCATGATTTGGAATATGCGTTGAAATTGCTGGACAGTTCAAAACCCGAATGCCGGGGGTATCTTTGGAATCATTATGTGATCGGATTCGATTACAGCGAGATTGCCGATGAGCAAAACCTGAATTACGATAACGTGAGAATGAAAATCGGGCGATGCTTGGAAGAAGCCAAGTCGCTCGTTGCCTGACCATGCCAAACCAAAATACAGACGCCGAAGCCGCCCTGCAAAAGCTGGGGCATCGCGTGCGCTTGGGCTGGGCAAAGAAACATCCCATCCCGGATAAAAGCCTTGAGTCGGTCAAGGCCACCGTGCGCGAGCAATGGGAACAGGAACAGACGACGAGCCGCGCCAGCAAGCCCGCGCCAAGCCCTGACAAAGACCGGGGGCCGAAGCCGCCGGAACCGGGTAGGGATTGATCTGCATTCCCGAACGGGAATAAAGCCATTTTTCCAGCCTCAAAAGCCAGCATTGTTCCCGTTCGGGAATAATCCACTTGCTTGGACTCAAAAAAGAGAGTAATGTTACCGCACGGTAACATATAGGTAAGAGCCATGAAACATACCCCTGCAACCATAGGCGAGTTGGTCAAGAACACGCGCAAGACAATGGGCGTGACCCAAAAAGATTTAGCCATGACCTCCGGCACTGGCCTGCGGTTCATCATTGATATGGAGAAAGGCAAGCCCACTTGCCAGCTTGGCAAGGTGTTGACCGTCTTGCATACCTTGGGGATCAAAACCGAATTCATCGCGCCCGCCGGTAACGGCAAGAAAGGAACCTAACCTATGCCTCGCACATTGGACGTTTATTTGCAGCGGGACTTGGTAGGCCGACTCATTCAGGACGAGAATGGGCAGTTGGCATTTTATTATGCCGAGGATTGGCTGAACAACGCCAACGCCGTGGCGCTGTCCCATTCGCTATTGCTCAGAAAGGAAAAATTCAACCGCAACGAATGCCGGGGATTTTTCGCAGGCATTTTGCCGGACGAAAGCAAACGCGAGATCATCGCAAAAAATCTTGGCATCAGTGCCAGGAATGATTTTGCCATGCTGGAGCAAATCGGCGGTGAATGCGCCGGGGCAGTGACGTTTATCCCGGCAGGTGGAAAACTGCCGGAGCGCAATTACAGCTACCGCCCGTTGACCAGCGCGAAGCTGGCGGAAATTCTTAAAATGCTTCCGCGCCGTCCGTTAATGGCCGGGGAAGATGGCATCCGGCTGTCACTAGCCGGAGCGCAGGATAAAATTGCGGTGCATGTTCACAACGGCCAAATTTCCATTCCGCTTGGCGGAGCGCCCAGCACACATATTCTCAAACCGGCGATTGAGCATTTTGAAGGAATCGTTTTCAACGAAGCATTTTGCATGAAGCTTGCCCACGCCATCGGTTTGCAGACGGCGAGGGCGGAAGTTGGCAAGGTTGAAGATGTTGATTATCTACTGGTCGAGCGTTACGACCGCACAATGCTTAAAGACGCCAGTGGCGCTGAATACCTGAAACGTCAGCACCAGGAAGATTTCTGCCAAGCACTTGGAATCATCCCTGATAACAAATACCAAAACGAAGGCGGGCCATCGCTAAAGCAGTGCTTTGACCTATTGCGCGAATTATCCAGCGCTCCGGTGATTGACCTGCAAAGTTTACTCGATGCCGTCATTTTTAATTTCCTGATCGGAAACCATGACGCGCACGGGAAAAATTTCTCACTGCTTTACGGCAGTGAAACGCGGCTTGCGCCGCTGTATGATGTTCTCAGCACTGCCTACTACCCCGGCCTTGCCAAGAAAATGGCGATGAAGATCGGCGGGGAGTATGAATCTGCTAAGGTGCAACCAAAGAACTTTGACCAGTTGGCAGATGAAGCGGGACTCGCAAAGCCAATGGTAAAACGACGGGTGCAGGAAGTGGCGGAAACCGTCCTTTCAAAAGCGCCAGAATTGATTACAGAGCATCCGACAACCAAAACCGTGACGGCGCTTATTCAAGGCCGTTGCACAAAAGTTTTGCAGAAGTTCAAAAGTTAGCACGGCCTCACTTTCGATGCCGGATCGCGTTGATGAAGTTTGCGAAAGCGGCAATCAGTTCCGCGATTGCGGTAATCAGTAAAGCGACGGTGATAATCTTCATGGTCTTCTCCTCGTTTTGTCCGCCTTGATTGGCGTGACGTGAGCGAGGTTGAAAGCTGGTGGCACGATAGAACGGGAAAGGTCGCGCAGCGCCGGGGAGAGGGGTGAAGCTGCACAAGCGCAGCGCGGAAGCAAACAGCCTTGGACGTTGTGAGGCACCGGCTATAAAGGAGCGACTCATGCCAGAGGCGGCAGACGAGGAAAAGCTGATTTCAAGTCGCCAAGAAATTAACCGCGCCGTTTGGTTTTCGGCGTGACGCCATCAATATAATCCGCCCACCATTGCATCATCTTCCGGCGTTCCGGCAGATATTGCGCGTGATTGTAGGCAGCGCGAACCTTGTTGCGTTCGCAGTGGGCAAGCTGGCGCTCAATCACGTCCGGCATAAAACCATTCTCGTTTAGAATGGTGCTGGCCGTGGAGCGGAAACCGTGACCGGTTGTCCGCGAATGGTAGCCCATCCGATAGAGCGCATAGAGCATGGTGTTTTCGCTCATAAAGGAAACGGGATTGTGCTGGTTTGGGAAAATGTATTGCCTATTGCCGGTGTGCTTCTGCAATTCCCGAAGCACAGCGACGGCTTGCCGCGACAGCGGCACAATATGCAGTTCCTTCATTTTCATCCGCCCGGCAGGTATCCGCCACTCGGCCTTGTCGAAATCTATTTCTGGCCACTCCGCCCCACGTAGTTCAATGGTGCGGACGTAAGTGAGCAGCAGGAAACGCAAAGCAAGTTTGGTTTGCAAAGCGCCGTCATAGGCTTCCAGCTTTTTCAAAAATTCCGGCAGATCGGCGGCTTTCAGGTAGGCGTGGTGTTGGGTGACGGGCGTTTTCAACGCGCCACGCAAATCAGGAACCGGATTGCGTTCGGCACGACCCGTAGCAATGGCATACATGAAAACCTGCCCGCACATTTGCATGACCCGCTGCGCGGTGTCCAACGCGCCACTGCTTTCAATGACGCGCAGCATGGACAGAATGTCTGGCGCAGTGATAGTGGTAATCGGCCTTTTGCCGAGTTTTGGAAAAATGTGCCTTTCCAATCGCTTAAGGGTGGTCTTGGCTGAACTTGGCTTCCACTCATGTTTGCGTTGCTCATACCACTCGCGGGCAACCGTCTCAAAAGCGTTTTCATTTTGAAGCACCGCCAGCCGTTTGGCTTCCCGCTTCACTTCGCCGGGGTCATTCCCGGCGGCAATTGCTTTGCGGGCCTGTGTCCGCCGCTCGCGGGCATCGCCAAGGCTGACTTCGGGATAGACCCCCAGCGCCAGCAGTTTTTCCCGGCCTGCAAAGTGGTATTTTAGCCGCCAGTATTTGCTGCCAGAGGGAGCGACCAGCAGGAACATTCCTTCGCCATCGGTAATTTTGTAGGGCTTGGCTTGAGGCTTGGCGTTGCGAACCTTCGCATCCGAAAGAGTCATCGGGGGTATTTCTCTCCACCTTTTGGGGTATCTCCTAAAAATTATACCCCAAAATTAGGCCGGATGTCAACGAGTCGAAACGGCCACCGCCGAGGCCGAATCACTCCGATGTTGGCGGTGAGAGCGGGTTTTGAGTGGTTTGGCGGACACCACCGGACAGGAAGATGGTGACCCCTACGGCCATCACGGAAACGAAATATCACCATGAAGTATAACAATAATTTTCTATTACCAGAAATGACATACCCCCGATTATACCCCTTAATTATTTCTTGGATTCGAGTCCTCGTTTTGTCCCGCTAGATGCTTTATCAAACCGTGTATGTCCTCTGCTTTCCAGGCAACGCAACGCGCCGATAATTTCACCGGCTTGGGAAAGCGTCCTGATTTGACGCCTTCCCACCAGCACGTTTTGCCGAGGGGGATGACCGTCAAGACTTGTGAAAGCCGGACAAACCCGGTTTCAGGAATTGTAGTGTGCAGCATAAAACTCCCTTTCTGTTACCCTGTCAAATTTCAAACCTAGCCAACCTCAATGCAGATTCAGCCCCGGCTTGGCCTTGATGTTGTTTTCGGTTTCCTCGACTTCTGGCCCGTTTTCCTTGACGACCACTTCGATGGATTCAATCAGCGGGGCTTTGCTGTCTTTGGGCTTGGGCCATCTTTCCGCGTCAAATTCCTGTATGTAATCCGCCGTGCCTAATTCCAACGCCATCACAATGGGTGATAAATTTGTCCCGCGCACCTTCACAATCAGGAACGTGTAAAGCAACACCAGATGCGTTACGTTCGGGCCGCTATAAACCACGTCCAGCAGGTAGTGATACCCCGGCGACCGTGTCGGGTCATCTTCGCTGGCCCGCCGAATTTTCAGGCGGGCAACCCGGTCTTTGGCGTCAAACGCCGCATATTCATCCGGGCCTTTGGGCGGCGGCGGTTGCGCCACCACGCCATCCGGCTTTCTCCGGTATTGCGCCAGCGGGTCTGTCATACTTCCCTCCCCACGGCATCCCGCCGCACCTGTCGCGGCGGAGGCGGAGACTGCCGATCCATTTGGCGAATGTGGGCGGCATACAGGGCAATGCCGCCCGTCAGCTTAATCATGCCCACATGGGCCACCGTTTCCGCACAGGTGAAGGCGTTGACGGCCTGCTTTTTTATTTCGTCGGTTGGTTTCATAAATCACATTTCGATTTCCGGCCCGTCCTTTGGGCGGCTGTTATTTACCAGTTTCCGCCAAGAGTCTTTAACGACCGTCGCGGCCTGTTCCCGGATGCGGGACATGAAGGTGATGGATTTTTCCCACCATGTATCGCCCATCCCAATTTGCGCCACTTCGCCGCGCTTCATTACGGCCTTCATCATGGCCTTGACTTCGTTCATCATTTTTACTTCCCGGACGGCCTTGAACCGCTCCGGGTCAGACAGGATGCCCTTGCGTTTCATGGCCGTGGCTTCCTTGCCAATTTTGGGCTGCGGAAGCTGGTCAATGCCCCGGTCTTTGAGGGAGCGGTGATCCACCCGCTCATCGCGTCCGGCTTTTTCAAGCGCGGCATTGACGGCGTCCGCCCAGGATTCGCGCTGGTGAAGCAGCAGCTTCACGTCATTCCATTCGCGGGGTTTTTTAGCGCTGAAATTTTCGCCGTCCAGCTTCCGCATGGTGCAAAGGACATGGACATGGGGATTCTTGCCGGTCTTGCTATGGTGCAGGGAGATTTCCGTAATCATGCCGGAAGCGACCAGTTCTTTTTTCGCCCAATCCAGTGCCGTCTGAAATTGGGCTTGGGGGGACAGTTCCTTGGGAACTGCCAGAATAAACTCGCGTGCAAGTTGTGCATCCTTGCGCTTCTCGCCCGCCTCAACTTTGTTCCAAAGCTGCCCCGAATCATGCACCCATCCGGGCGCATTGTCGGGGCTGACAATGGCCGTCTCAACGACGCCCTGTCAAAACTCTTTAGAAATGTCCCCATCAGGACTCAACCGATAATGTCCCCTTGGTTTGTTGTTGGTTGTTGTTTCCCCGCCTCTGGTGGTGGACGCA
>JAYVSV010000142.1:0-4929 GCA_043775015.1 Verrucomicrobiota bacterium | reverse complement strand
GGATTGATTTCAATGGCGCGGAGTTGTTGGACGCTGACTTCCAACTCGAAACGGAAACCGAGTTGCATGGCGAAGCTGATGACTTCCTTTTCCAAGTCCAAAAGCATTTGCAGCGAGACGTAAAGGAAGTTGCCGCTCCCGCACGCGGGGTCAAGGATGATGAGCTTGCGCAGTTTCTTGAGGAAGTCGGCAAGGCGGGCGCGGTCTGCGGGCGTGCCTTTGCCGCGCTTGAACGACGCCAGCAAGCCGGCCTTGAGCGCCGTCCATTCGCGGCGCAAGGGTGACATGAGAACGGGTTCAACCAGCGTGCGGATGTCTGTCTCTCCGGTGTATTGCGCGCCCAAAGCGGCGCGCTGGCTTTCATCAAGGGCGCGCTGAAAAAGCGTTCCCATGATGCTCGGCTCAATGAATTGCCAATCCGATTCGCCCGCGTCGGCCAATTGTTTTAATTCATATTCCGTGAGTTCAAAGACAGTGGACTCCTCAAAAAGATGTCCGTTGAAATAGCGAATCTTGTCTTTGCCAAACGTGCCGCCAGTCGCCATGACTGCGAAAAGTTTTTCCAACATCTCGGCAAATAGTTTCGGGTCATCAATTCCAGACTTGGCGATGTCTGAAAAAAGATTTTTCGGCAACAGCCCCGTGTCCTCAGCAAAGAAACAAAAGACAACGCGATTTAAGAAACGAGCAATGCGAAGATTTTTCCGCTGCACAAAATTCATTTCCTTGCGCGTCTTGGCGTCCGTTAATTCGTGACTCTCGCGGCTTTGCAGTGACTTGGCAATTTGCGCGATTTGCACGGCGAGGTCTTTGGTGACTTGCGCCGTAGTGCGTTGCGGTCTGAGAAAATCAGGATTCTCAAATAGAGCGCGGAGAATCCGTAGGTTTTCCGGGCGATCAATTTCAGCATTCGTGAATTCGTGAACCTCTTGCACCGTGCCATTGAAATTCGTCTTGATGATGTAGCGGTCAAAATCGCAAACGACGAGCAACGGCGGATTTTGCAAAGACTCGCGATAGCGAAGCAATTGCTTGTAAGCCTCATCCAGATTTTTCTTTTTGCCTTTGTATTCCCACGCGAAACAATTCTTTTTCCAAACATCGGCAAAGCCGCGTTCGTTTGGTTCGGAAGCGTCAGGCGTTTCGAGGTCGAAAAGTTCCGCATCTTTTACGACGCGCTTTTGGAAACAGAAAAAATCCGCGCCGCTCGGATCGGCTTCGGCAGGCGTTGGTTGTCCGAGCAAGCGGCAAAGATCGTCGAAGTGTCCCTGATACGCAGAAGTTTCCTTGCCCTGATAGCGCGACCATTTCTTTTTAAATTCAGCAGCGGTCATTTTTGGTATGGCGCGGAGCGTAGCAAACGAGCAAATGAGAGCAAGCGCGGCGAGCGGGATACAATGAAAAATATTACCTGCGAAAAATCGCTGGGAGATTTAGCGAAAAGTCAACCGACCTACCACCGTCTCTAAAATCCATGGTTTTGCGAGCAATTTTAGCGATTTATAGACGGTGGAATAGTTGAGCGCGAATCAATTGAAAAAATTGTATTTCTCATTGTATCCCGCGCGCGTTTTTTTGAGGCAAAGCGAGGAAAAGGAGCTAACGCCAGCCTGTTCGAAAGCCAGGTTCAATAGCGCGGCAGCTTCGGATCAACGTCCGATGTCCAGCGATCGATTCCACCGGCGAGGTTCAGAATTTTGACAAAACCAAAATGTTTAAGCTGCGCGATCGCGTTCAGGCTGCGGATGCCGTGATGGCAATAGACCACCACTTCTTCGTCGCGCCACGCCTCGATTTCATCCACTCGTAAGGCCAGCTCACCGAGCGGAATCAAGGTGGAGTTCGGCAACGCAACGAATGCGTGTTCGTCGGATTCGCGGACGTCGAGCAGGCGGGGCGGATTTTCGGAGCGCAATTTTTCCGCGAGGTCAGCCGGGGAAATCTGAAGATTCATTTTAGAAATCATTCACGAAAATTTACAGGATCTCCTGAATGAATAATCCTATCCGTCACTGGTTCAACCCTGCCAGATATCTTTCGGCATCGATCGCCGCAGCACAGCCAAGTCCTGCAGCCGTGATGGCTTGACGGTAAACGTGATCGGAACAATCGCCCGCGACGAAAACTCCCGGCACATTTGTTTCGGTTCCTCGCTTAGGAATGATGTAACCATTCTCGTCCAGGTCTAAAATCCCCTTAAACAATTGCGTGTTGGGAACGTGACCGATCGCGATGAAAACACCAGCGCAAGGCAAAACTTTTTCTTCGTTCGTCTTTAAATTTTTCAAGCGCACACCGGTCACTTTGTCTTGTGCGGGATCCAAAATTTCCGTCACGGCTGTATCCCAAATTGGTTTAATTTTAGGATGGGCCAAAGTCCGTTCAGCCATGATTTTCGAAGCGCGCAAACTGTCGCGGCGATGAATCAAGTAAACCTCGGAGGCAAATCGCGTCAAGTAAGTCGCTTCTTCACAGGCGGAATCGCCACCACCAACCACGACGAGCGGTTGGTTGCGGAACATCGGCCATGCGCCGTCGCAGGTTGCACAGTAGGTCACGCCTTTTTTTTCCAGGAGTTGTTCGCTGGGCAAACCGAGGTGGCGATGTCCTGCGCCGGTGGCAATAATGATGGTTTGCGCTTCAACTTTTTCGCCATCGATGACGAGAGAGAACGGTTGTTTGGAGAAATCCACGGATTCCACGGTGTGTAAAATTTTGATGCGCGCTCCGAATTTTTCGGCTTGTTGCTGCATGCGCACCATTAATTCGTAGCCATCAATGCCCTCGGGAAAACCGGGGTAATTTTCGACGATGCTGGTTGTGGTGAGCAGGCCGCCGGGCATCGTGCCGGTGAGGACGAGCGGCGAAAGATTTGAGCGCGCCGCATAAATCGCAGCGGTAAGTCCGGCGCAACCGGTTCCAATGATGACAACTTTTTCCATAGAGCGGGCGAAGGTAGGTTTATCAATTCAGATTGGCAAGCATGGTCACAGCGGAAGGGCTGCAACCGTTTTTTTGAAAAACTGTTTTTTCCATCGCGTCACTCGCCAGAAAACGATTCCGAAAAAAAGCGCGCCGCACCCATTAACGCCGACGGTGTAACCGAGTTTGTAAGTGCGACCGGTGTTGTTCTGCGCATAAATTGTCACGTTACGGCCCATGAGCAATGGAGGCATCGCGCCCGGCATCAATGCACCGTCAAGAACCCCGCGACCGAACCCGGCCGGAGTCGTCGAGTCGTTTGGTCGATTCAACACCGCGCTGAACGCAATGGTAAAAAGCAGCAGGATTCCAACGCGACGAAGAATCGTGATGGGCGTTTGGCGTTGCAGCCAATGTTTGACTTGGGTCGCGAGCATATCGTAAGCAAAAGCATGTTTTTGAGGCGGCGCGCGACGCAAGCAGAATATTTTGATTCACCGGACCGTTCGTTGGCGGAAACGGCGGAGAGTTACAAATCATTGGCACGCATCAACCGGCTCTTCCATTTTGCGGAACCGTTTCAACGATTTCTGCCGCGACTGTTGGGCGCGGAGAATTGCCAGGCCGTCAAGTTGCTCGATTTGGGAGCCGGTGATGGTTCGCTCGGGCAAACGTTGCAAACGTGGGCGGCGAAACGTGGCTGGTCCTGGGACATCACCAATCTTGATCTCTGCCCGCACACGGCGGAGTTATGCAAAACCGGGAAATTCGTCTGCGGTTCTGTGCTCGATCTGCCGTTTGAGAACGAGTCATTCGACGTGGTGATCGCGAATCAGATGACGCATCACCTCTCCAGCAGCGACGAGGTCGCACAACATTTTCGCGAAGCGCATCGGGTGGCGCGACGGGTCGTTTTACTCAGTGACATGCATCGAAGCATCATTCTTTACGGAGTGATCTGGGCGGTTCTGCACGCGGGAAATTTTCCAAAACATTTTCGCGAAGACGGTTTACTCTCGATTAAACGCGGGTTTCGTTCGGATGATTGGCGGGAGTTGGCAAACCGAGCCGGGCTTAAGGACGCGAAAGTTTGGATGCACTATGGGGCGCGGGTGATGTTGGCGGCGCAAAAGATCCCGGCACCGCAACTTCAAGTTTTACAGGCGCAGATTTAAATTGCCGCTTCGCCTTTCTCAGCCAGCGCCACCAGCGCAACGTGTCGCGCACCGGGCTGATCTTGCTCTGCTCATTTTTGTAAATCACTTGAATGGGCACGAATTCAATCGCGTGACCCGCCGCGATGAAGGCAAGCAGCAATTCCGATTCAACTTCAAAATGCGCCGTCTGCAAATCGCAGCGCGACCATGCTTCCAAATCAATGGCACGGAAACCGCATTGCGTATCGGGTAAATTTTTTCCGGCGATTTTGGACAGTCGCCGACTCATCCAACGATTCACAAAGCGGCGCAGGCCCGGCATTGATTCCGGGTTCGCCATCCGATTGCCAACGACGAGTGCGGCGTTCTCGCTTGCGCTGAGAAAATTCCCGATGTCCGACGCGGCGTGCTGGCCATCGCCATCCATCGTGAGCGCCCGTTGAAAACCTTTTTCACGAGCAGAGCGGAGACCGTGATTTAACGCCGCTCCTTTGCCCCGCGTTTTTTCGTGTCGAATTACTTCAGCCCCAGCACTCGTTGCCCATTGACCGGTCGCATCGATGGAACCGTCATCGACGACGATGACGTGGAGAGAAAATTTTCGAATTTCAGTCACGAGCGAAAAAATCTCCACCGCTTCATTCAAGCACGGGATGACCACCACGAATTTTTCCGCTGACAACATTCGCACAGCGTAAAAATATTCCTGCGCTTCGTCCAACATAAACCCGGGAAGTCGAACACCGTAGTCGGGTGTGATTAAAAGTGGGTGAGAAAAGGAGAGATTTCTGACGAATAAAATGTACAAATTTAGCCAACTCTATAAATAAAGTTGGGATGGAAGAGAAAA
>JAYVSV010000141.1:0-25394 GCA_043775015.1 Verrucomicrobiota bacterium | reverse complement strand
CCGATTGGTGGGAGACATCTTGAAACCGTTACTGCCTGCTGATCCGTGTTTATCCGTGTCCATCCGTGGTTAAAAGAAATCCCAACTGCATGGATTCGGCTTAATTCTATTCGGCACATCACTCTCATTAACACTGCGGCTTTAGCCCGGTGAAAATCGACTGGAAAAGAGATTCAGCCGTTTTAACGGCTTCTGCGACTGTTTGGACAAGCCGTTGAAACATCTGAATCTCTCGTCGCACGTCGGACACCGGTCACGCAATTGCGGGACACGGTGTTAATGAGAAACGTAATTTAGGAGGTATGCGTCTGTCCTGAAGTTCACAGCCAACTGGCTTGCGCCACGTTCACTCTTACAGTTCCATGCAGCCTGTTAATTGTGAAAAAATCCACGCTCTTAAGAAAAATCATCGAACACCTCACCAAGGATCTGGCCGTTTACCACAAGGCCGCTCGCGCCGCGCACGCCGAGGCGACTCACGAACAAAGCAAAGCCGAAAACAAATACGACACGCGCGGGCTGGAAGCATCCTACCTGGCGCGCGGCCAATCGCGACAGGCGGCGGAAATTGTTCAAGCCATCGAACAATTTGAGAAACTCACATTGCGCGATTTTCAGGAAGGCGACGCCATTGATCTGGGCGCACTGGTGGAATTAAACGGGCGGAACGAGCCGTCGTTTTATTTCATCGGCCCACGCGCAGGCGGAACGGAAGTGCTGCACGAAAAGAAAGAAGTGTTGGTCATCACGCCGCAATCACCTCTTGGCCAGCAACTCGTTGGCAAAAAGCAGGGAGAACGTTTGCAGATTGAGATTGGCGGTTCGCGCAGTGATTACAAAGTCGTTTCCGTTTTGTGACGAACCTTGGGCTCTTTCCCCATTAATTTCGACGGGGACGATTCCGTCCAACCCGATTGCCGCTCTGATCGCGAGCTTGGCTTAAGCCGTTGACCCACGCGCCGTCCTTGGCTTCGTATTTTGCCCAAGTGTCCTGGCCCAAGGTGGGAATCAGCGCCTGGCGGGTGTCGTTCGCGAGAGAATTTAAAGCGGCATTGCGCGCGTCAGCAGTCAGGGTGGCGTCGCTGCGAATTCGTTGTCGCTCCACCTCGGCGGCGATACGCACCGCATAAAGTGCATCGGCGGTTTGGCGGGGCAAATCGTATTTCTGGGTAAAATCGTAAACACTGCGGTAGCGTTCGTCCTGGGAAAGTTGATATTCACGAAAACGATCTGCGCCCAAGGTCGCTTTCAATTGCTCATCGAGCTTTTGCTGCGCGCCTTTTTGCTCCTCGCTCACCGCTTCGTTTCCGCCGCGTTTTTGAGCGAAGCCGTATTGATCGTCGTAAGCTTTGCGGATGGCGTAAATATCCCGGAACTCATCTTCGTTCGGCTGAAATCCAGTAAGGCTCTCACGCATACTCCTGGCCGTATAGGAATTACGGAATTGATATTGTTCAAAGTCAGCCGGCCCAAGCAACTTCGCCATTTCCGCTTCGCCTTCCGCCCGCATGGCGGAGAACTTGGCGCGGTTCTCAGGTGTCCAACCGCCGCCATCTTTGAAAAGCTCCCGCTCCATCTGCCGATATTTTTCGCGCAAGGTCTTGGCTTGCTCCTGTTTTTCCGGGGAAAGAAAACCGTAACGCGCGTCCTCATTGTCCGGCTTTCCAGACGCGCGCGCCAGTTCAGCGTCGTAATCCACGCCCAGCAATTGGTGAATCAATTCGCGTTTTTCCTGTTCCAATTCGTGGCGACTGTGATCGCGGTCTTTCTCTTCTTTGCGCGCAACCCGATCCTCGACGCGCCAGAATTTAAATTCTTTGGCCGAGGGATACAGCGCGGCGATCTTCGATGCGTAAAGTTTGTTGATGTCAGCAATGATGATGTCGCGGATCGTCTCTTCAGGGCAGCCAATCGCCCGGAGATTTTGAATGTATTCGCGATAGTCCTGGGATTCCACGCTGCCCCAATTCAAATCTTTGGCACGCTTGACGATGACGTTCTGCGCGGCTCTTTCTAAACGCTTGGTTTTAGGATTTTGGGCGGCGGTCACTTCGTTTTCAGCAGAACCCGAAGCAATGGTTGGCTGGGTTGAAGATCGGTTGATGAGAAATCCCGCCATCAAAGCCGCGTTCAGGCCAAACGAAATTCCCAACAAAACTTTAGATTTGAGCGCCATCGATTAGTTGACGCCCGCCAGAAGCATCTCGTTACAAAAGAAAAAGCGGCGTTGAAATTTCATCAGGCGAAAACCTGGCCAAGCCCCTCTAACTGCGAACGCAGCAAACCGTTGTTGGCCAGCATTCGATAAGCGTGTTCGCCGTGGCCCTCAATCGGTTCGTTCCAAAACTCTCCGCCAGCGCATTCCAAAATCAGCCCGGCAGCGGCAATATCCCACAGGCGAATTTGCGATTCCATATAGCCATCAAACCGGCCAGCCGCCACGTAAACCATCGCGAGCGCAGCGGCGCCCATCATGCGCACCTTGCGAACCCGTCGAAGCAGTTCATTAAAATAAATGAGCGTCGTTTCCACGGAACTTTTCGTTTTACCAAACCCGATGGCCACGATGGCCGTCTCAAGAGTTTTGCGTTTGCTGACGCGAATAATTTTCCCATTCAAGCGCGCGGGCTGTCCTCGAATTGCTGTGAAAATCTCGTCACAGAACGGATCGTAAACCACGCCAACCATGGTTTCGTAATCAGGACTTTGGACTTTGGACTTGGAGCGTTGGACTTTTCTTTGCAATGCAATGGAGACGCAGGCGTGCGGAATTTCATAACTGAAATTCACCGTGCCATCGATCGGATCCACGACCCATCGAAACTCGCTCGTGCTGGCAATGCTATCTCCTTCTTCTCCGAGAAATGAGACTTCCGGAAATTGCCGGAATAAATATTTCTCAATCAATTTCTGGCAGCGGACGTCGAGTTCCAACTTGATGTCGAACTGGGTTTGTTCGTTGATTTTTTTGGGTGAGCGAAAATTCTTTTTCATCACCGCGCCCGCTGCATGGGCGGCTTGGATCGCGCATCGTAAAGCGCGTCGTTGCTCTGAAATATTCATGTTAAAACCAAACGTTCATCGCGCGGAGACTATGTCCCAAGCAGGGCTGCTTCGAGAAGATTCTCGGCGAAGAGGAAAGGCGAAGCGATTTAGGGAGCGCCCGAGCTGACGACACGAAAGAATTTTTTTACTCCCGCGATATTATCAACACGAACGACGGAAGCATCGACTGCTTGAACGAAGCCGCCTGCATCATCGGCGAAAGGTTGGCTAAAGTCTAAAGTCGATTGAAGTTTATAGAAATATCCCCGCACCGTGTTGTAACGCAGTTCGCATTGGTTCAAATTTAAACTCCGCATCGCGAAGTTCAGAGGTGTATTTGTGACCGAACCGTCAAAATATTTTTGCGCCAAAGCCCAGACGCCCTGCCCACATTGCGAACCGACGATCCGACCGGTGAAGTCATCAATCGGCGGATGAATGCCGCCCCAGATGCGAGAGAGTCCGGCTTGATCGGCGGCGTCAAAATAAGTTCCCCATTGCAATTGGATGGTTTGGCTCGGACCTTTTTCAAAGGCGAGTGAAATATTGGAAACAGAAGTGAAAGTCCCAATGCCACCGGGAAAAAAGGCCGAGCCGGTAATAGCCGTTAAAATTTCCGCAGCAGAACGACTGAACGTGCTATGGCCGGAAATGAAACCAGGAAAAGCGGGCGTAACAAAATTTTTCTTTTGATACGGCACCCAGCTATCCGCGTGAATCCATCGAACGCCGCTGTATTGGTTGATCGGATCCGCCGGTTGACCGGGCCACGTTAAAAGTGCGATCTTGCCGGGAGTCAAACCCGCATGGCGTCCACTATTCGTCGTCGCGACCGTCACCAATTCAATCAAATTCGAAATAAGTGGAAGCCCGCGGATATGATACGACGGATCATTCGTAATGGTGGATTGGCCCAGTTGACCTAAATAACGAACCGCAGTGATCGGACGCCAACCATCGTAATAACGTTTGAGCGACCAAGCCGCGCAACCCGCTTCATGAACCGCAGCGTTGAGAGAGAAATAAACTTTCACATCCCATTCCAAATCGTCGAGAACGGGGCCGGTGCCAGCGATACGTTTTACGAAATTCGTATTGTCACTCACACTGTTGGCAATCGTGTTCCAATGGCCCGGCGGTGTTTCGGAGCTAGGGCCGTCCGCCCAGAATTCAGCGAGGACGCGCACGAAGTCGCCGCGTTTGACCAGGTTCGTCGGATAAGATTGACCCGTAGCCGGATTGGTCGCGTGACCACTGCCGTCGCTCGTTCCCAAAGTATTATTTCCAAACGCGCCCGGCGAAATATTAATCATCACCCCGTCGCCTGGAGTAAGTTCGCCGCTACGTTGGATGACGTTAACGACGTTGCTGCGAAAAGTATCGCTGGGAAATTGCGGCGGCGGACCGGGATCAATCCACGGCTTGGTCGAATTGGTTCGCGTCAATGCGAATGGCCGAACCCCCAACCACTGTGCTCCGAGATAGTTTTGAATCGGTCCAGCAACGGGAAAACCATTTTGATCCACCGCATTGACAATGTAGAGACGCTGCCAATGATTCACATCGGCTAAATTATTCCCGAGGCCATCACTCGTGCCAGCCCGGTCCGTGGCCAGTGGCGAATTCATATAAACATATCCTCCCTGCCCAGCCGGATAGTCCGGGTAAGGTGCTGAAGGTGTCCCATTGGTTTGCCGCGAGCCGTCGTTGATGAACCACGCCGAAACTGCGGCATACACCGAGTTGCCAACGCCAGCAGGAGTATTGGTGTCCGTGGAAAAATTGTTCGTGCTATAACCCAATCCAACCATGTGCGCATCCAGCGTCGCCAAGGTGTTGCTCGCACTTTTGGAATACACGTAACGCTCCTTGAGCATTCGATACGCTGCGTAACTAATCGCCTCACGTCGCGCCGCCGAAATGTCCGCTGCAGTATGTTTAGCGTGGTAAATGTAACCGACCGACCCATTCGTATCGTAAGCCGACCAGGCGTCATACATGCAGACCGAAAGACTGAAGAGATTCCTCGCTTGAGCTGGCGGATGGGGTGTATCGATGCGAATGGCACTTAGGATTTCTTCGTCCCAAACCCGTGCGATGCTTTGGACTGCCGACCCGCGCGTCACAAGGCTGAGGTTGCAGATCAACACAGATAAAATCCCTAAAAATTTCACTCATCCTTTGTAGCGATTTGCTGCGAAAAGTAAATTCATTTGCGGGAAATCTTGTAACCCACCGCCCTTGCCGAACTTTTCTTTTGCAAGAAACCCGCGCTCGCCCGCGCCAAGCCCATCGGTTATTCCCGACGCAGAACGCGCCGGAGCGGAGAGATTGAAATTCAGTTATTTGCTTGGTTTTGAGCATTGAACTCGCGAGGCATTTCTTGCATTCCAATTTACAACACTTCCTCGTAAAATTCACCAACGCATGATTACGTTGTTAAATCCCAAACGCACCGTCGCTGAACTCAAGGAACTGCGCAGCCTCACCGAAGACGACAACGGGGCGCAACGCGTCGCGTTCACTCCGATGTGGGTCAAGACGCGCGTGTGGTTGCGCGAAAAACTCGAAGCGCTCCCGGTTGAAATCCACACCGACGAAGCCGGAAATCTTTGGGCTACGTTGCGCGGCGAATCAGAAAAATGTCTGCTCATCGGCGGCCACATGGATTCCGTGCCGAACGGCGGTTGGCTGGATGGCTGCCTCAACGTGATGGCAGGCGTGGAAATTCTCCGGCGCATTAATTCGCAATACAATGGCAAGCCGCCCGTCACAATTCGTCTCGTGGATTGGGCGGACGAAGAAGGGGCGCGGTTCGGCAAAAGTTTATTCGGCTCGTCCGCTTGTTCCGGCAATCTCGACATGAAAGAGGCGCGCGAACTTGTTGACAAGCAAGGCATCAAACTCCCCGACGCGCTGAAGAACGTCGGCATTGATTTCGAGCGCGTGAAGGATTGCGGCCAGGAACTCAAAAACGCCGCGGCGTATCTGGAATTGCACATCGAACAAGGCCCGGTGTTGCTGGATCTCGACCTGCCGCTCGGCGCGGTGCTCGGCACGTTCGGCGTCGAGCGACACGCCATTACCTTTCATGGACAAGCCGCGCACTCCGGCAGCACGCCGATGAACCGGCGCAAAGACGCTTTCCTCTCCGCCGCGAAGATGAGTTCCGAGATTTACAAGATCGCCGAGCGCAGCGGCAACGGCGTCTGCACCATCGGCTCATGCACGACGAAGCCGGGAATTGTCACGAGCGTCGTTGAGGAATGTCGAATCTCTTTGGATCAGCGTCATCTTGATTCAGCGGCACTTGCCAAAATGTTTCACGAAGCAAAGGCTGCCAGCGAAAAATTTGCGAAGGAAGGCAACGTGAAAGTTTCGTGGGAACGCCTCTGGCAAATTGACCCGCGTCCGTTCAACGACGACCTCATTGCGCTGTGCGACGAAGCCATCCGCGAAACTTGCGGCAAAGTTCATCGCCTGCCGAGCGGCCCGCTGCATGACGCCGCCGAAGTCGCGCGCGCGGGCGTGCCGACCGTGATGATGTTCGTCCAAAGCCTGCACGGCATCAGTCACAACAAGATCGAGGACACGAAAGAAGAACATCTCGAACTTTGCGTAACCGCGTTTGACAAGCTGGCGGAGAAGACGATGGGATGGGTTCAACAACGAAATTCCAAGCACCAATCCCCAAGCTCCAGATAAACTTCAAATTTGATGCGCAACCACTTGAGTTTTAGCTTAAAGCTTCTCTGGAGGTTGAGATTCAGAATCTGGAGCTTTTGCCTGCGCCAAGCCACCCGGATCTGCCCCTTCCTGATCCTCTTCCTTATCTCCTTCTTCCGGAATCCAATAACACCCATTGATCGCCTGAATAAAACCTTTGCTCCACAAACTTTTTAATTCCCCGGAGGCCCAGGTCTTGTCTTTCTGGTAGCGTCTCTCGTCCAACTCTTTACTCACGTCTTTGGCGGAAAAGATTTGTCCTTTGCGAGCCTCGAAAAATTCCAATGTTTCGCTCTTCATTCCATTTGATTGGTGTTGAATTTTTCCAGAACGCTCTGAACTCATTGCCCAGAGCGGTCCGTCGCTGGAAACAGAACTCTAGGATTATCCGCCGACTTCCGCTTTGGCTTCGGCGGCAAGCGGGGTGCTCAGGTAACGTTCGCCCGTCGAACAAGCAATCGTCACAATCATCTTGCCCTTGTTCTCTGGACGCTTCGCCAATTCAATTGCCGCGACCACATTGGCTCCCGTGGAAATACCAACCAGAATGCCTTCTTCTTTGGCGAGCCGGCGCGCCATCGCAAAAGAATCATCGTTGCTGACCTGAATGCATTCGGTGATCTGCACATTGCCCTGGCTATCTTTGAGGTGAAGATTTTTAGGAACAAAGCCTGCGCCAGTTCCTTGAATTTTATGCGGGCCGGGTTTGATCGGTTGTCCAGCCAGGGTCTGGGAAATCACCGGCGAATCTTTTGGTTCGACGGCCACAGCTTGGAATGACGCCTTGCGCGGTTTGATCACTTCAACGCAGCCAGTGATGGTTCCACCGGTTCCGACTGCGGAGACAAGGAAATCAACTTTGCCGTCGGTGTCCGCCCAAATTTCTTCAGCAGTGGTTTTTTTGTGGATTTCCGGATTAGCCGGATTTTCAAATTGTTGAGGGATCCAGGAGTTCGGCGTTTCTTTGGCGATTTGTTCGGCGCGAGCAATGGCGCCTTTCATTCCTTCGGTTCCCGGGGTGAGAACCAGTTTCGCACCGAGCATCGCCAGCAACGTGCGTCGTTCCAACGACATTGTTTCCGGCATGGTGAGGATTAATTTATAACCTTTCGCCGCCGCTACGAAAGCGAGGGCGATACCCGTGTTGCCGCTCGTCGGCTCGACGATGATCGTATCCTTTTTCAAAATTCCCGATTTCTCAGCCGCTTCGATCATCGCCATGCCGATACGATCTTTGACGCTGCCGAGCGGATTAAAAAATTCGCATTTCAGCAGAATGGTGGCATCCAGACCCGCAGTCACTTTATTGAGCTTAACCAACGGCGTATGTCCAACGGTTTCAACGATGTTATTGTAGATTTTTCCCATAATTATTTTATTAGATTGTTGGCGAATTATTTGTACGCCGAATTTCTGCCAATTGTTTTGCGGCAGCAAGTATTTTTATCATCTATAAAACAAATGTCCCCGTCCAACCTTGCGGTCGAACGGGGGCAAAAGTGGGGATGGGAGTTCGCCATACTCTCTTTCCCGCGCTGACATTAGGCGCCAATTGGCTGCCAGCTTCCCGACGCCATTCTCCTCGGCAAGCGGAGTTTATCTCGGCCTCATAGCAGGGCCGTCCATCGCTTTGCAGCGGCTGAATTTTGAGTGAGGCCTCTTGGCTCGCTTCGGCTGGCATTTTTAAGTTGCCGGCTTACGAACCGGGTGAAGACACGTTTGTGATTTTGAATCCGCGTCTTCACCATTGTTACGCTGGGTCGGCCATCGCTTTTGACGATGCGTTGCCCCAGTGCCACGGGTCTGACCTCTTAACTCTCAGGTTGCATTTTGCTCACAAGCCAGCGGTGTTTTTTTGAACCTCCGCCGACATTTTGGAAGTCTTACGAGCCTTTTCCATGACCCGGATACTTCCCGATTCGAGCGCTCACTTTGTCCCGCCTTTCAGCGTCTTTCGTTTGGCAGATTTTGTTTTGCAAAACCGCCAGAGTCACTCGCTCCGTGCTGGCGCACAGTAGCAACCGTTTACCCTCTGGGTAACTGCGATTCACTCAAGCCCGAAACCAGCTTGAGTTACTTGACTCGGCTTAAAACGGTTTCTCATCGTTTCTCGCCGCTCAGTTCCTTTTTCGCGTTGACTGACAGCGCGCGAACGCTGCCAGAGGAACTGGTGAATCCTGCCTCCGGTCTCTGAATCTCGCGACTCAAACTTAGAGGGGTTGCGCCAAACCAGCCTGGCTCAACCATTCCCCAGTCACCTGGGATTATCCTTGGAACGTCCTGCGCTCTCCTTGCGTCCTTCGCCGACCATTCCAGCTCTTTCAATGAACTGAAAAAAGAATAACAAATTCGCGCGATTTGACTATGAATTGTTATCCACAGACTTATTCACCGGGAGAGCGATTTCGGTAATTTTAAAAACGTAATTTACCTCAATAAAATCAAACGTTTTAAGCGAGTTGCAATTTCCGCAATTTATCCAAAGTCGCCCGCACTTTCCCCACGGTGAATAAGTATTTTTGCACAAAAATAAAAAGAAGGTATCTCCTGATCTTTCTCGCTCGCATTAGCCCTGGTTCCCCGCTGTTTTTAGCGGACTCGCAGAGGGCGTCAAATGATACCAAACTCAATGATGATCGGTGGACTTTGTCATCGGGCTTATCGGCGGTGGACTGCTGCCGATTTTTGAAACAAACGGATTTCTTTTCTACAGAAAAAGCCGGGGAAACGAAAATTAACCGCGCGGCGGAATGAAGTGAAATTCATTTCACACGTTGCGTTATTTCATTTCTGGCGGGACGGGTGAAAATAAAAAAGACCGCCCGAGTGATCGAGCGATCTTAAATTGGTTCGGATTGCGCTTAGGCTTTTTTACCCTTGGCGGATTTTTTGGCTTTGACGGTTTCGTTTTTGCGTTTGTTGTACGCTTTGCGACGTGATTTTTTCTGAACTTTATTCGATTGTTGGCCCATAAGTGTCTTTACTATTGCTTAACGGTTAAGTTGTTTAAATGAATATGAAGATACGTTGGGTCGCATTCAATATCTATTTGCTCGCAACCGCGCTTTTACTCATCGGCTGCAAGTCACCCGAGCAGAAGCGAGAATCGGCCGAGATGCGAAAAGAAAAGAAGGAATTCAGCTCGATCCGGGTTCATTTGGAGGGGAATGTGGACGCCGCTGGCAAGACGACCGAGGTGACCATTTTGCGCGCGGCACCGGTTTTGATTAATGTGCTCGATAGCAATTTTCTCGACGAGCGCGACGTGAAACTTGCCACGATTATCGAGAACGCTGGCGGTTTCGCGGTGAAAATCCAGTTCAATGACCACGGCGTTTTCGCCCTCGATGTTATGAGCACGTCGAACAAGGGTCGGCGCATCGCGATCTTCAGCGATTTTGGTGAAGCCCGCTGGCTGGCAGCACCGGTCATGGTGCGCCCGATCAAGGATGGCGTAATCGTTTTTACCCCGGATGCCACTCGTGAAGAAACGGCGCGCTTCGTTCGCGGGGTCAACAACACGGTCAAAAAACTTCACAAGAACGAATTGCTTCCCAGATTTTGAAATCGTTATTCGCCAGCCTCGTTGCCGCTGTTTTCTGCCAGGCCGCGTCAGCGGAAATATTTCGATTGCCCACTGGAAATCGCGCGTTATTCCAGCCGGGTAACGAAGAAAAATTCTTTATCGGCACCATCGGAAAACCGTGGATGAGCGGCACATTTGGTTGCGTGCGCAGCGGCGGATGGCAGATGCACGAGGGCTTGGACATCGGCTGCATCGAACGGGATAAGAAGGGCGAACCCAAAGACTCCGTGGCAGCGACCGCAGATGGCACGGTCGCTTACATGAACAAAAAATCGGCACTCTCAAATTACGGGAATTATCTTTTGTTGCGCCACCAAATTGATGGGCTTGAAATTTATTCCACTTACGCGCATCTCAAGGAAATCCGCTCGGATTTAAAAATTGGTTCAACGGTCAAAGCAGGCGAGGTTGTCGCTGTGATGGGTCGCACGACCAACACGCGCGAAGGAATTTCGAAGGAACGCGCCCATGTTCATTTCGAGCTGAACTGTTTCGTCAACGAACGTTTTTCCAGTTGGCACAAAAAAGCGTTTCCCGGCCAGCGCAATGATCACGCGGAATGGAACGGACAAAATTTAATCGGCCTCGACCCTCGCGCGCTCCTCGTCAACGCGCATCAAGCGGGCGATAAATTTACTTTGCTTTCGTGGTTTCAAAACCAGCCAGAGCTTTGCCGCGTGGTGGTGCGTGACACGAATTTTCCATGGTTGAAACGCTACTCCGCCTTGGTCCGCCCGAATTCCATCGCGCAGAAGGAAGGAGTCGCCGCCTACGAACTCGCTTTGAATTTCAACGGCCTGCCTTTCCAGGTGACGCCGCGCGCCGCATCGGAATTGAAAGGCAGCGCCAAATACCGGCTTCTCTCAGTCAATGCAGAGGAATATCAAAAAAATCCGTGCCGCAAACTCGTGACCAACCGAAAAGGGCATTGGGAACTCGCCAACAATGGAATTCGCCTTCTCGATCTGCTGACGTATTGACGGGGAATTTTTGTCGGGTGACAGGCGCGATTTTGTTCGCGCAGTTTTGTCAACCTGGTCAAACTGCACTATGATTCGCGTTGAATATGAAACGCAGCCAACATCCCGCTAAACGTTGTGGCATGAGTGACAAATTCCAACTGGAGCAAACGAGAAGGTCGGCATTTACCTTGATTGAACTGCTGGTCGTGATTGCGATCATCGGCATTCTCGCGGCACTGTTGTTACCGGCCCTCGCCAGTTCCAAAAAAAGGGCGCTGAACATTTCGTGCATCAGCAACCTCAAGCAACTGCAAACTTGTTGGCATCTTTATACCCTCGATTTCAACGACTCGGTCCCGCCGAATAATTTTATCTACGACATCAACACGGGCGGGCCGATCCAAGGTTCGAGCTTGAGCGATACTTGGTGCGCCGGGAACACACGCACCGATACCAGCACCACCAATATCGAGAATGGGATGCTCTTTCCGTATAACCGTTCCGTAGCGATTTATCATTGTCCGGCGGATGCATCCACGGTCGAAACCACCAGTGGCGCGAAGCTTTCGCAGTTACGCACGCGAAGCTACAGCATGAGCCAATCGGTGAATGGCAAACCGTCTATCCCCTACATTCCGAATTCCCGAAAAACGTCGGAAATTATTAATCCGTCTCCCTCCAAACTTTTTATTTTCCTCGATGTGCACGAGGATGAAATTATCGATTCGCTCTTCGGAATTCCAACGATTGATCCCGGCTTCTGGACGCGGAATGTCTGGTGGGATCTTCCCGCCAACCGTCACAGCCAGGGCTGTAATTTTTCCTTCGCTGATGGTCACGTGGAACATTGGCGCTGGGCCACTCCGAAGATTTATCGAAGCTTACCTCAACCCGTCGATTCGGGAGGACCAGAGGAATGGCGGGATTACTGGCGCGTCCACGCCGCAGTGCGCCAGAAAATCAATTAGCGTGTGAGTTCACTCCGTCATCAGGCGCCTCTTGACCTGCACAGGGCTACATGAGAGCGGCCCATTTCGCAGTTCGGGTTGAAAGCTGCGGTATCCTAACGCGCTCGTTGATTACTTCTTTGCGGCCTCGGCATCTTTCCTCAAAGCATCGGCTTCTTTTTTTAATGCTTCCGACTCTTTTCGCAGAGATTCAGCTTCCTTCCTGAGAGCATCGGCTTCTTTCCTCAAGGCGGCAGATTCTTTGCCTGGAGTCTCAACTTCTTTCTTGGCCGGTTCAGCGGCTTTTGGGGCTTCGGCAGGTTTCTTGACAGGCTCTGCTTCTTTCTTCACAGGATCTGGTTCTTTTTTGGGAGTTTCCGGTTCTTTCTTCGCTGGTTCAGCCTCCTTTTTTGCGACGGCTGCAACTTCCCAACCGCGGACGATATTTAATTTCGGCAAATCCTTTTGCAGACTCGCGACGCCAGCGTCGGTGACCTTCGTTTGCCAAACATGCAGGTTTTTCAACCGAGCCAAACTCTTCAAATTTTCCAGACCGGCATCACTCACTTTCGTGTCGAACAAATTCAAATATTCCAAATTGACGAGACCTTTCAGATTCGCCAAACCAGCATCGCCAATCTGCGTGTGCTCCAAGTGCAAGTGGGTGAGGTTGGTCAAACCTTTGATGTGGGCGAGGCCGGCGTCGCTGATCTTCGTTCCAGCAAGATTCAAATCAACAAGGCCAAGAATATCTTTCAGCGGCGCGAGCGCTGCATCAGTCGCGTTCGTATTGAGTGAACGGAAATTTGCTTCGCGCCAGTTGACATTCAACGCAATCGGCCGGACGGCTACGTCAAGTAAAGCGAATTTTGCGATCGCTTTCAACTCCGCAGAGCCGGGTTTGTATTCCGCAAGTTTCACCGGCTCCGCCTTGGGTTCTTCAGGAACGCCGGTTGACTTGAGCACGAGACCATCCGGCCACTTCGCGCCTTGAGTAATCCAATCGCGAATCAAATCCGTTTGCGCCTTCGTCAACAACTCTCCCTTGCTCGGCATCACGTCTTCATTGTCCTTGGGCAACGTAATCCGCCGATACATATCACTTTTGGCAATGTCACCCGGCACAATTGCCAGCCCGTCTTTGCCCCCTTTCATTGCGGCTTCCTTGCTGTCCAAACGCAAGTCGCCCTTGTGCTTCTCCGGGCCGTGACATTGGATGCACGACTTCTCTAAAATCGGCTGGATCTCTTTCGCAAAATCAATTTGTTTATCGGCGGCTTGCGCGGAAACGGCCAAAATAGTCGTGGCTAAAATGGAGCTGAAGAATTTCATGGAGGAATTTTTAGCAAATCCTATCGCGAAGTAAATCCCTGTTGCGCATGAATCTGTCGGACCGCTGGAACCAGATCCAAAACCATAAACGGCACAGAACCAGTCCAAAAATGAAAAAACGTAAAATTTAACAAATAATCCTGTGTATCTGGTTTATCCCTGTTAGAAATTTGAAAACTTTATGGCGAGCGTAATTAAATTTGGCACCTCGGGTTGGCGCGGGCTTATCGCCCGCGATTTCACTTTTGAAAATGTTCGACTCGCGGCACAAGGCGTCGCGGATTATCTGAAAGCTGAGCTGGCTGATTCCAATTCCGCAATCTTCAGACTCAAACCGGCGGTCATCATCGGTTACGACACACGTTTTCTCGGACGCGAATTTTCTCTCGCCGTCGCAGAAGTTTTAACCGCAAACGGTCTTAGTCCCCTGCTCTGCAATCGCGACACGCCAACTCCGGTCATTGCGTTTACCATTCGTAAACGGAAAGCCATAGGCGGCATCAACATGACGGCCAGCCACAATCCGCCGGAATATTCGGGCTTCAAATTTTCTCTGCATGACGGAGCAGGCGCACCAACCGAGGTCACCAGACAAATCGAAGCGAACGTCGGAAAATTGCTCGAGCAGAACTGGAGTTTCAAAGCAGCCGTGATTGGCACTTTCCAATGCAAAACGATTGATCCGCAGCCCGATTATTTTAAGCAGATTAAAAAACTCGTTGATTTTTCCGCCATCAAAAGGGCGAAGATGCCGCTCGCGGTGAATTTCATGTACGGAACCGGTCGCGGTTACCTGGATACTTTGCTCGAAGAAGCGGGCGCGAAACTTTTCAAGTTCAACGCCGAACCGAATCCGCTTTTTGGCGGACATCATCCCGAACCAAACGCCGAAGGCATGGCCGAAGTTTCAAAATTTGTGCGCAACGGCAAAGCGCAACTCGGTCTCGGCCTCGACGGCGACGCCGACCGTTTTGGCATCGTGGACAAAGATGGAACCTGGCTCACTCCCAACCAGATTCTCCCGCTCGCGTTGTATCATTTGAAAAAAAATCGCGGCTGGACGGGCGCAGTTGTTCGCACCGTGCCAACGAGCCATCAAGTCGATGCCGTCGCGAAAATGCTTGGCGTGAAAGTCTATGAAACGCCGGTTGGTTTCAAATACATCGGCGCGCTCATGGAAAGCGAACCCATCATCGTCGGCGGCGAAGAATCGGGCGGTCTCAGCGTCAAAGGTCACGTGCCAGAAAAAGATGGTATCCTCGCCTGCCTGCTCATGGCGGAACTCGTCGCTGTGGAAAAGAAATCGCTTGGTGCAATTCTGAAATCGATTGAGAAAGTTTCCGGCGAATTTCACACCGACCGAATCAATGTCGCCATTCCACCGGACAAAAAAACGGCGTTACTCGAAAAACTTTCGCGCGGATTGGATTCCATCGGCCCGTTCAAGGTGGAAAAATTCATCACCACCGACGGTTACAAATTTCTTTTACCCAACGGCGAATGGGTCGCCTTTCGCGCCAGCGGAACGGAACCGCTTCTCCGCTGCTACATTGAGGCAAAATCAAAGGCTCAATTGAAAAAATTAGTCGCGGAATGCAGGCGGTTAACGTAACCGCGCCAAGAGCCTCGGGGCGATTACTTTTGTTTACTGTGTCTCCCCATCGTGTTGCCCGTTTTTCTCGGTTGTTTCACGGCAACCAGATGGAGGCTGCGATCCGCGCGTATTTTAGCGCACTTTGAAACCAGGAAGATTTCGGCTGGGTTGACTGAGGCTTAACGCGACAAAATGCAGAAGCGCCTGCCACGATTACCGCCGCTGCTGACACGATTGAGCCAACAGATTTCACGCGGTTACTGAAGTCGTGAACTTCGTGCGTTATCGCCTGCCATTCTTCCAGCAATTGGATGCGATTGATTTCACTTTCTGCGATCAGCAACTCTTTGCGTAATTTGAGCGAATTTAGGTAAGCTTCTTTTCCAAACATTCGCGATCCTTTCGAAGTTGATCAAAGGTTGCAGGAAGATTTTTTCGGTCTCGTAGCAGAACAGTGAGACGGCGGTAAAGGCAGAATCCACCCACTGCATAAATACCGGTCAACCCCAACAGCACTCCAACCCGCGAGACACTCCAGAACTGAACCACAATGGCAACGTTCAACGCCAGCAGAGCTAGAAAACTAAAAGCCGCCACGCCAAGTGTCAGAAAAATTGCGTGCAGAAGACGCTCGCGTTCCTCTTGCACTTCGACCATTAACAATTCGAGACGGTTTTCGCCGATGGTGATAAGCCGTCGCGCGAACCGCTTCGACGAATCAACGATTTGCCCTATGCTGGCGGCAGACTGTTCCATATGGCGTAATTAGTCATCCTTGCGAGAACACCGGCGAGCTATCAGGTAGCCAATGAGAGCACCCGCACCAAGAGCGATGCCGATGGCTTGGTAGGGGTTTTCGCGCACAACTTTGTCTGTGGCTTTGGCTCCCTCTATCGCCTTTTCACGAACGCGACCATATATCTCTTTGCCGTTTTCCAATGCAGCAGCGACACGTTTGCGGGCTTCGCCGACTTTTTCCCCGGCGACATCTGCAGTGGCGGCCATCAATGCCCGCGCATCTTCGGCAAGCGTACTCAGGTCGTTGCCGTTTTCTTCTTTTTGTTTATCCATAGTATTTGATTGTTTCATTTGTTTTTGTTTTGTACCGCAATTTTTAAATCCACGACTGGTGCTGGTGTTCACGCCTTGGAGAACTTGCACCCTTTCTGCCATGACTTGATTAACTTCCTTTCGAACCGCGCATTGTCCCCGTAAGGCCAACGATGACAGCGACAATTCCACCGATGAGCATCCAGACGGCTTTGTCGGTCGGCGATCCAGTGAAGAACCGGGAGACGTCGGAACTAAAAGAGTTCGTGGCGTTGATACCGATGACAATGAGGATGACCCCGCCTACGAGCAGAGCCAGAGAAACCATTTTATTCATAATGAGTTTTCAATAAGTTTGTTGATGGATTGTGAGAGTGAATCTGGTCTTTCAGAAATTACCGCTTCCGTCCTGAGATGAGGTTGACGAGCACCATGATGATTGCAATCACCAATAGGATGTGAATTAAGCCGCCCATCGCGGAACCTGTTACCACCCCGAGCAGCCAAAGAATTATTAGGATTACACAAATAGTCCAGAGCATAGGTTTTCTTTCAGTTTGGTGAGGCTTCATGCTGGCTTTCGCTTCACGCGCCCGCCAACAAGAGTCCCCGCTGGTTAATTGTTTTTGACGACGAGATTATTTTTAACCTCTCTGACGCCATTAACTTTTTTGGCGAGGTCGCCGGCCCGGCTCTTTTCGTCCTTCGAGTTGACAAAGCCGCTTAACTGAACAACGCCTTTGAACGTTTCCACGTTTGATCCGCCATACTTGTATTGAGTATCTTCACTCAACGCCTTTTTGACCCGTGAGGTGACGCCCGCGTCATCAATGTGTTCACCCGTGCTTTGGGTATAGCGGTCACCCGCGCAACCGGACAGACCTCCAACCAAAGGCAACGCGCCGAGAGCGAGGACCAACCCGAATGCTTTTAGAGTCTTACCCGTATTTATTGATGTTTTTGCCATAATTTTTCTTTTTTATTTTTGTTGCTTTGCTTCAGGGCGCAATTTTATCGCTCACCCATTGGCGTGATTGTTGGAAACCGTCCTTCAATGCTTCGTAGGCTTTCTTGGTGCCGGTTTTGACACTGTCCCAGGTGGACTCAGTGGCGTTCTTGACCTCGTCAAGCTGCTTGTTTAATTGGGTTGACTGATTGCGGAGTAATTGAAGTTTGGGTTTTGCCTCAGCTTTGACGGCATCGCTGGATTTTTCAATTTTAGCTTCTAGCCGGTCCAGATCCTTGTTGATCTCGGCCAACTGGCTTTGCATTTTTTCGGTGAATTCCGCTTTTTGCGCAAAGGTATAGTCCTTCATATCCTGTGCGGCTTCTTTCGTTTCGATTTTGAGTTTGCCGATCTGCTCAGAGGTGGTTTCTTCCTTTTTGCATCCCACTGCGAGAGTGGCGATGGAAAGAACGGTGAGAAGCAATGTTTGGTGTTTCATGATTATATTTTGTGCGTGGTCTTTGTTTGCGTTTCGTTTTATCGTGCGTGGAAGTTACGCTAATGCGACAGCCCTCTCTATGGGGTGTAACCCTACCTTTTAAGGGTCAATGGAAATGTAAGCAATGCGACAGCCCTCTCTATGGGGTGTAACCATACCGGCGCTGTTGAATAAGAGCGTATTCGTTTGACAGCATTTGCGGTAATCATCTGGTTGGATTCGAACGGCTTCACTGGCTTTCGCTCCGGCTCTGCTGTCTGCCGCTGCGGACGATTACCACGAGATTAATCAGCACTGGACCCAGTTCCCGCGCCACGACAGCCACCAGCAGCGGACCGAGCAGTTGTGACTGTCCCGCTTCACCAGTCCAAAAGCTGAGCTGGACAACAATTGAAATTCCGACGAACACCGCCAGAGCAAAGACAAATACGAGTGGCTCGACTCCGATGACCCGAACCTGCCGGGCAAACAGATGCAGCGTGGCGCGTGTCCAGTATCGTGGCCGAAAGCTGGTGTAAAGAACTGTCCCCATCACCGCCGCAGAATGCCGCAAATCATCCCAGTGCGTCCGCGCGAAGCCACCCACGCTCGCCACCATTTTCAAACAACGGTTCCGTTCGCCCGCTGGCATTTGCGATTCTGGGTGAAATTGGACTTGGTTCATTTTGTGAGCAGTTCGCTGACGGAGGACAACGAAGGAACGCGGTCGCAGATGACTTTGATCGAAACCAGAATCGGCACGGACAACAGCGCGCCCGGCACGCCCCAGAGCCACGTCCAGAACATCAACGAAACGAAGATGACCACGGGATTGAGAGTGAAGCGGCGCCCCAGCAAAACCGGCGTAATGAGGTTCGCTTCCAAAAGGTGCAGCACCAGATACCAGGCGGCTGGAAGAAGCCTTTGCCCCATTGTGTCAAAAGTCAGAATCCCGACCGCAGCCAAAAGGATGACTCCGGCAACCGGGCCGAAGTACGGAACAAAATTCAGCACCGCCACAAGGATTCCCCAGATAGCGGCGTTGGGGACGCCCAGGTAATAGAGACCTGCGCTCACCACCAGACCAAGGCCCAGGTTAATCAGGCAAACCGAAAAAAGGTATTTGGAAATGTTTTGCTGAATCTCGTGACTGATTTCGACCGCGCGTTTTTTGTCGCTCAAGGTAGGCATCACACGGACCAGTTTCTGCAAGAACAAATCGCCCGAGGCCAGTAGCAGATAAAGCAACACCAACGCCTCGCCCACTCCGGCCAGAAAAAGGCCGGTCCAGTTAAGGAATGAGACGGAGCCGTGGTTGTCTTTGACTTGAACTGTAGGGGCATTCTTTTGTTCTTCCCTTTTTTCCGCATCCGTTGCTCCGAGGTTGTTAACGGCAGCGGCAGCTTCGCTGAAATGTGCGCTGGGTGGCAGAAGTTTTTGAACCCGCCGCCGCAACTCGGTCATGTGTTGGGGAGCGTCATTCACCCAAGTCAGGGCAGGTCTTCCGAATTGTCTGAAACCTACCATTGCGCCGGCAACCAAAATAAAAATGACGACCGCAGCAGATAGAGCCGGTGGGATGTGGCAATACGACGACCACCGGATGAGCGGCTTCAATGCCATGCCCGCTACGCAAGCCAGGAAGATCGGCAAGACCACTGGACGGGCAAAATAAAGGAAAGTAATCGTCCCCAGTACAACCAAGACAATTTGAAGGAGAGGCGTCCTAGTTGCCGCAGTGGCAATTGATCCAGCGGCCGACACGGTGGTTGACGGATCGACTGCGACCGCCGAGTCATCCTTTTCCGCATTGGGCTGGATTGTCGTGGCGGTATTCATATTTAACGTGTTCCGCCAGTCATCGAGACTGCGAACAGTGCGTCACAGTACACCCACGTTGCTGATCCAGGCAAGCCTTCCGCGCACACGCGGTTTTACTGGGTGTGGTCTTGAATTTTGTCACCAGTTTTTTCCACGTCCTTGCCGAAGCCGTTGGCCGTATTGCAGCCAACGCTGGCAATAGCCAGCAGCGTGGTGACGAGCAGTAGAACAGTAATGCGTTTAGTTAATAGGATCATATGCATTATTGTTATGTCCGTTTTTAGTTCGGTCTTATTTCGTTTTGTTTTATGGTTCGTACTTTACGCTGTTGCGTCGTCCGTTCACTATGGGGTGTAACCCTACCCATGCTCTTGGACGCAGCCGCCGAGGGAGGTAAATCTTTATGGAGAGGGCTGACGGCGTCTTCACGCTAATCTGTGCGGCCGCAAATCGTGGAAAAGAAAACGCCGGCGGGTCTTCCGCCGGCGCAACGGGTAGAACTACTTAGAAAGCGAAACGCAAGCCAAGTCGGCCAACTCCGTAATATTTTTCTTCGTCTGGCAATACCCAGCGGGCATCAACAAATACGCCTATGTTTGGGGTGAAGCGATATTCCATTCCAGCGCCAAGTTGAGCAAACCAGCTTTTCGCATTATCGAACTGGCGACCACCACCACCATAAGCGTAAGGCGCGAATCCACTTTGACCCAGCGGGAGACGCAGAATCAAATTGGCCGAAGCGCTATCAACAAAGGTTCCGGTGGTATTTTCAGAATAAGCTTCACCGCCGACGCCGATGTTGCGCGTGAAGAAATAGCTGAGACCAGCACCGACGCCAAGTCGGGTATTGTGCCTGATTCTATCACCAGATAAATTATCAATCGTGTACTTCCCGATGGAGCCAGATCCGAACGCGTCCACGGACAATTCGCTCGCCCGGTAATAGTCACCCCGGTCATACTTCATACCGTGGTCGTTACTGTCCATTCCCGCTGCCAGGGCTGACTTTGCCGCCAACATGAGGAGGGTTCCTCCGATAATAATTTTGTTTCTCATAAGTTGTTTGACGTTCTTCATTTCGTTTTTTTGTTTTACCATGCGCAGACGCTATGTCAGCGGCTGGCTGTTCTCTATGGGGTGTAACCCTACCCTTGTCAAGGCAACAGATGACATGAATATTTGTGTCGTAATTGATTTTCACGTTTCACTTGTCTGGTCAAAGCCCTGTTGGAGTTGTTTGGGCCGGGCTTCCGCACGGGCAATCCGGGCGGCGGCAAGCTGTGGAAAGAAAAGCGCCGGCGGACTACCCGCCAGCGTAACTGTAACTTCATCCAAGAATGCAAATCCTGCCCGCCTGAGTGGAAGCGCATTTGCAGGTTCACTCAATCACTCATAATCTTCCCAACAGCGAGGCGACCTTTTGCAGACCTTCTCCACCAGCCAGGTTGGCGGCAGTTATTCGCCTACTGCCGTTTGTCTCTGCCATATAATAACTTTCCCCTGTTTGATGAGTGCTATTCGATTGCGCTTTGGCTGCCTTTACGGAGCCGGCGTTGTAATGATATTCGCTTCTAATGTAACCGCAGCGATCCGGGCCAACGCCCTGCCCTCCAGCGTGGCGCCGGTATTCAGCGTGATGGATTGATAAGCCATGATGGTTCCCTTGAACACCGTGGTCGTTCCCAGAGTTGCAGAACTGCCGACCTGCCAATAGACGTTGGCTGCCTTGGCGCCACCGCTCAGAATAACCTGCCTGCCCGCTGTCGTGGTCAAAGTGGACGCCATCTGGAAGATAAAAATGGCATTCGTGTCACCTTGAGCATTAAGTGTTAAATCCCCTGAAGAAATCTCGAGTGAAGAAGTGGATTTATAAAGCCCCGGTGTCAGAGTTTGACCGCCGAGATTTCCAGCCTTGGTCACAGCGCCTACTGTCCGTCCAGCGGCATCATTATATGCAGTGGCCAAGTCAAGTTGGGCCTGGGCTGCTAAAGGATCGCCTGCGTGAATCATACCGTTCACTATTCCGGGCAGAAACCCGGTCACGGCAGTGCCTGGACTCACCCCAAGATCGCCATTGACCGTGGTGGCTCCGGTGCTGGTAACGGTTGAGCCTGCCAGCACTGCGAAAATCGAGGAGGTTCCGAGGACAACGGACGCTTGTGCAACGGCTGGTACGTTGGCGGTGGTAAAGCTCCAGACAACGTTGTCTGCCAATCCGTTGCCAGCCAGATCCTTGGCGCCAGTTGTAATCGTGGCAGTATAAATTGTGTTGGTCGCCAAAGCGCTTCCGGGGACAAATGTTGCAGTGTGGCTGATTGCGTCATAGACGACTGTTCCGGTCACGTTTGTTGCGCCGGGTCCTGCCAACGTAAAGGTTGAAGCATCAATCGTCGAAGGGTTCATCGGCTCACTGAAGGTGGCGGTGACGGTCTGGTTGACAACTACACCAACAGCGGAATTGGCGGGGAAGGTGGAATTCACAGTGGGCGCGGTGGTGTCTGGAGCCGGACCGGTGGTAAAACTCCAGACATAGTCACTGGCCAACCAATTGCCGAACAGGTTTTTGACCCGGCTGGTAATGGTTGCTGTATAGATTGCGTTCTGGTCGAGAGGGCTTGCCGGTGTAAAGGTCGCCGTGTTGCCAGTATAGGTAACGGTGCCAGGGATCGACAGTGTCCCTTTCTTTAATAAAAAGGTGCGTTTAGTAATCGTTGAGGGATTCATCGGATCACTGAAAGTTGCGGTGACGGCCTGATTGACCGCCACATCGGTGGCACCATTTGCGGGGAAGGTGTAACTGACGGTGGGTACGATGCAATCTGCCTTAATGTCACTTCCAATGACTCCTGACAACACGACGTTGCCGTCTTTGACAATATCCAACTGGTGGATGTGGCTGATTGGATCCACTGCATCCGGGAGCGGTTGCCCGCGTTGCTTTGAGCTTCCAGGACACTTTTGCACATAAGTCACCGCGACTGCGCCCTTTGCGTCCGTGGTTAACTCAGCGACGCTCCTCGGGGTCGTCTCATCACCAAAAAAGGCGATCAACTGATACGTCGTGCTGGGAGCCATGTTCGCGAGCGAGAGCTTGAGCTGCTGGTTGCTGTTATGCTCGGTGCGGACGAGTATCCCGGACATGTTGCCTCGGGCATTTTGCTCGATCCCGGTGTTCGTCATTTCTGTCCTGAACCCAAAGTTCATCCGGGTTGCGCCGGAGGCGTCATGGTGCAGGAACATTACAGCAATCGCAATGGCAAGGCCAATCAGTTGCCGTTTCAACCCGCTGATATCAAAGCTGGCAGCGCCATCCATGCACCCGTTATTAATTAGACTGATATTTTGCCTGGTCCTAACATGAGCCGGCTTTTTTTGATGTGTTATTTTCATACTGTCTCTTTCGTTTATGGTGTTAATTTGTTTACTACAATTTTCGTTCGGACGCATGCTGCGCGCACGGTAGGTCTCGGTCTATAGGGTGTTTACCCTATTCTACACACTGCTGTTTGCAGGGATGGATTGTGTCGGATAAGGTGCAGGACTGACGCATATCAATTTTGATCGGGTTAAATCCATATCCGTCCCGCCACTGCGGGAATGTCCTTCCGGGACAAACGACAATAACCCACGGTTTGAACCGTGAGCGGGATTTAAATGGGAACAAAGTTCCACAGAGACGGATGAAGCCTTGTTCATTTCAGCCATTCCTTCGGAACTCGGCAAATTACATTCTTTTCCCGGCGTTGAAGCGTCGGGCTATTGTCATGTGTCCCTCCGGGACAAAGGCCTCTCGATATTCAATCCATCGGAAATTGTGAGGTATGCGTCTGCACTGCTATAAGGTGGTTACCCTATATGCAGACTCAAACAATTACCTGACGATTGCCTTGTCTGGGCGGATCATCCTGACGGGTTCTGGGATCCCGCCGAAGCCGGCATGACAACATGAAACAAAGACTTATCGGGTTGTTACAACTAGATGTGACGGCGTTGGTCTCCATTGGCGGTTGCAGTATTTGCATGCGCAATGGGGTGTTTACCCCATATAATAAATTCATGGCCGCGTGTAGATTGGCGGTAATAATTTGTGATTTGTGACCAAAATTGCAGTGGAATATTTTGTAACTAGGCTACCGACGCGATCTGGCTGCGCCCGCCGCGTCGTAGCGGCAGGCATCCTGGCTGCCGTAGAGCCGGGGCTTCCAGCCCGGCGGAAAATACCCTGCCCCTCTCCGAACGATCTCGAGAATTTTTACTCTTCAAATTTTCGCGCGCTTTCCCGGGCGGCAAGATGCCAGCCCTCTACGGCAGGCAGGATGCCTGCCGCTACGGGGCGTGCGCCCGGACGCTTCCGGTCATTTCACCAGTGATGGCGAAAAATTTAATTAAATGAAAAAAACCACCACCAAACTCCCCGCTCCGGCGGCGAGGCAATTGCCCAAGTGCCCCACGGGCATCCAGGGCCTCGATGAAATCACCGATGGCGGCCTGCCGCGCGGGCGGCCCACGCTGGTCTGCGGCGGCGCGGGTTGCGGCAAGACGCTGCTGGCGGCGGAATTTCTCGTGCGCGGCGCGATGGAGTTCGGCGAGCCGGGCGTGTTCATGTCCTTCGAGGAGACGGAGAAGGAGTTGCTCGCCAATGTCTCCTCGCTCAGGTTTGATCTGGAGGGCTTGGTCCGGCGTAAAAAAATTCTCCTGGATCACGTCCACATTGACCGCAGTGAATTTCAGGAGACTGGCGAGTACGACCTCGAAGGATTGTTCGTCCGCCTCAATCACGCGATTGATTCCATCGGCGCCAAGCGCGTGGTGCTGGATACACTCGAAGCCCTCTTTGCCAGCCTGCCCAACGAGGCCATCCTGCGCGCCGAGTTGCGCCGGCTCTTCCGCTGGCTCAAGGACAAGGGCGTCACTGCGGTCATCACCGCCGAGCGCGGCATCGGCCAACTCACGCGCCACGGGCTGGAGGAATACGTGTCCGACTGCGTGATCGTGCTCGACCACCGGGTCAACGACCAGATCGCCACCCGGCATTTGCGCGTGATGAAATATCGCGGCGCGCTGCACGGCACGAATGAATTTCCGTTTCTCATCGGCGACGACGGCATCAGCGTGCTGCCGATCACCTCGCTCTCGCTGAATCACAAAGTCTCGAATGAGCGCATCGCCACCGGCATCCCCCGACTCGACGCGATGCTGGGCGGGAAAGGATTCTTCCGGGGCAGCAGCATTCTCCTCACGGGCACGCCCGGCACCGGCAAGACCATCGTCTCGGCCAACTTTGCCCAGGCCGCCGCCCGGCGCGGGGAGCGCGTGCTCTTCTTCTCGTTCGAGGAATCGCCCGACCAGATCATCCGCAACATGCACTCCATCGGGCTGCGGCTGGAGCCATTGGTAAAGCGCGATCGGCTGCGGTTTCATTCGGCGCGACCCTCGCTCTACGGCTTGGAAATGCACCTGGCCACGATGTTCAAGGAGATCGCCGAGTTTCAACCTCACGTCGTCATTGTGGACCCCGTCACCAGTCTGATGGAGCTGGGCACCGTTTCCGAAGGCAAGGGAATGGTGACGCGGCTGATCGATTATTTGAAGGCGGCACAAGTCACTTCGCTCTTCACCAGCCTGACCCAGGGCGGCCACGCGCTGCAACAAAGCGATGGTGGCATGTCCTCACTCACGGACGCCTGGCTGTTGTTGCAGGACTTCGAAGGCAACGGCGAACGCAATCGCGTGTTCTACGTGCTGAAGGCGCGCGGCATGGCGCACTCGAACCAGATCCGCGAGTTCCTGATTTCGAATCACGGCATCGACATCGTGGACGCCTACATCGGCGCCAGCGGCGTGTTGACCGGCTCGGCCCGCGTGGCGCAAGAAGACCTCCGCAAAGCCGCCGTGCTGGCCAACCAA
>JAYVSV010000140.1:0-10758 GCA_043775015.1 Verrucomicrobiota bacterium | reverse complement strand
TGTGCTCCAGGCCAGATTGAAAAAAGCCCGCACCGCCTGGCTGCGCCCTCATGCCGATCAAATCGCTCACCTCCGCGTCCTCCGCTCCAACCACCAATGACTCTCTTTCTGGAATTAATCTCACCCACTTTTAATCACACCCGCAGAAGGGAATTGCAACTTGACGGCTGCGGAAAGCGTGGGCATCATGTGTCCTGAAGGTAAAGTTATTAGCTGGGATCGACCAGCGCGCCAAGTCGGAGAAATTATTCTACCGGCTTTTTTGTTCCCTAGGTGGGGAAATTTAAAATATGAACGCAGATTTTTTAGCAGTACTCGATTTTTGGGAACGCGAGAAGGGAATCAGCCGCGAGACGTTAGTCGGCGCGGTTGAGGAAGCGTTGTTGTCTGCGGCAAAAAAAGCGATCGGACCGGCGCGGGAACTTCGCTGTGCGATTGACCAAAAATCGGGCGACATCAGGGCTTTTGCAAAACTGGTGGTTTCCGAACGCGTCCTTTCCAAACACGATCAGATTTCGGTTTTCGATGCGCGCCGGATTAAGGCCGACGCCCAACTGGGTGAGGAAGTCGAAGTGGAAGTCACGCCGACTGGGTTTGGCCGCATCGCAGCACAATATGCCAAGCAATCGTTGATGACGCATGTGCGTCGTGCTGAAAAACAGCTCATTTTCACCGAATTTAAAGATCGAGTTGGCGATATCATCAGCGGCACCGTCCGGCGGTTCGATCGTTCCGATGTCAGCATCGACCTCGGCAAATATGAAGCGCTGCTGCCGAATCGTGAGCGCGTTCCAACGGAAGAATATCAAATTGGAGAGCGGATTCGCTGTTTCGTTAAAGCGGTTGAAAACGGCCCGCACGGTCCGGAAATTATTTTATCCCGCGCTGATCCGCAGTTCGTGATCAAGCTCTTTAAATTGGAAGTGTCCGAAATCAGCGACGGCACGATCGAGATTAAAGGCATCGCGCGCGAACCCGGTTTTCGTACGAAACTCGCGGTTTATACACGGGACGAAAAAGTAGATCCAGTCGGAGCCTGCGTCGGTTTGCGCGGACAACGCGTGAAGAACATTGTTCGTGAGTTGAACAATGAAAAAGTGGACATCATCAAGTGGGATCCGAATCCGCAGACGTTCATCGCGAACGCTCTGTCGCCCGCCAAGCTCAAGGGTTTTGAGATGGACGAAGCCCGGCATCGCGTGAAAATTCTGGTCGCAGAGGATCAATTATCTTTGGCCATTGGCAAACGCGGACAAAACGCGCGACTCACCTCGAAGTTGACTGGGTGGCAAATCGACATTGAGCCGGAAGCCGTCGTGACGTTTGGTTTTGAAGAAAAAGTGGCGCAAGCAGTGCAAGCAATTGCCGCCATTCCTGGAATTACCAAGGAGCAAGCCGACTGTCTGGTTCATGCAGGATTTTTAAATTTAGATGATTTGTTGCAAGCCGAAGCGAGTGACTTGGAACAGATTGAAGCGCTGAAGGAAAGCGCGGCTGCCATCGTTGAGGCAGCCAAAGCAGAAGCGGCACGACGCAGTGAATCGGGCGGCGATTCCGCGCAACGCTCTGTAGCCTGATGAAAATGAAAAGCCCAACGTCAACGTGTTAACGACATGAGGACTTTGTGGAACAGTTCGCAGAAAAAAAGTTATGCCCGTTCGTATTTACGAGATTGCAAAGAAGTTGGGAATCGAGAACAAGGAAGTTTTGGCCAAAGCCAAAGCTCTAGGCATAACTACTGCCAAGGTCCCATCGAGTTCGCTGGATAAAATCACCGCCGAGTTTTTGGAAGAACAACTTGGCGGAGTCAAACCTAAAGCGGTTCCAGCCTCACCGCCCGCGCCAGAACCCGAACCGCCAGCTCCGTTAAAAATAATTTCTGAGCCAGTTGTCAGCCCCAAACCACCCAAGCCGGTTGTCGCGGAATTACCGACAACCACGCCAGCGGAGGAAACGATCCCAGTTCATGCCGTTTCCGTTGTGGTCGAACCCGAGCCTTTGCCTACGGCCGTTGTCGTTGAACCGCCCCCTGCTCCAGCACCGCCCGCGCCGGTTGCTCCGCCGCCTCCTCTGGGTCCACAACTCGGCGAAAAGGTCGGTTTCGTTCAGCTTCCAACCCGACCGGCCCCAAGGACAAACGACAAAACCTCGGGTGCAAAAAGTCCGCCAAACCGTTTTCAGCAAGGTGGACAAGGTGGCCGCAACGATTTGGGACGCCGTGGAGATATTCGTTCCGTTCCCGGAGGCAGCACGACTCCGGGTTCCCCACAAATGCCCGGGCGTCGCCAGGAACCGCAGAAGCCAACGACACCAAAATTTGTTCCGCCAACCACCGGCACTTTAATCACGCTCAAACCACCGGTCGTGGTTCGTGAACTCGCTGAACAACTGAAGCGGAAACCGTTTCAATTGATCGCCGATTTGATGGAGTTGGGCGTTTTTGCGAACGTCAATCAATCCATCGACGAAGAAGTCGCCCAGAAAATTTGCGCTAAATACGGATTCCGTTTCGAGGTTGAAAAACGCGAACGTGGCGGCGGCATCGTTCACGCGCCAGTCAAAAAAGTTGAGCTGGACAGCGAAGATAAACCGGAAGAAATGAAGCCGCGCGCACCGGTCGTCACGATCATGGGGCATGTCGATCACGGCAAAACCAGTTTGCTCGATGTGATTCGCAAAGCGAACGTCGCGGCTGGAGAATCCGGCGGAATCACGCAACACATCGGCGCTTACACCATTTCTTTTCCACATCCGGAGCGCAAAGGTGAAGTTCAACAGATTACTTTTCTCGATACGCCAGGCCATGCCGCATTTAGTGCGATGCGCGCGCGCGGCGCCAATGTCACCGACCTCGTCATCCTCGTCGTCGCAGCAAACGATGGTGTGATGCCGCAAACTCTCGAAGCTCTCAGTCATGCGCAAGCGGCGAAAGTTCCGATCCTGGTCGCGGTGAATAAAATGGATCATCCGAATGCGAACGCGATGAAGGTTCGCCAGCAACTTCAAGACAAAGGCTTGGTCCCGGACGATTGGGGTGGCGACACGATTTTCGTGGATTGCTCGGCGTTGACCAAACTGGGGGTGGACAAGTTGCTGGAAATGATTTTGCTCCAGGCTGATTTGCTCGAGTTGAAAGCCAACCCGAATCGTCGCGCCAAAGGTAACGTGATTGAATCCGGTTTGGAACCTGGCGGCCCGACCGCAACGGTGCTCGTGCGCAAAGGAACATTGCGCGTCGGCGAAGTCGTGATTTGCGGACAATATTGGGGAAAGGTGCGCGCGCTCATCAACGAGGAAGGGCAGCGTCTCAAAGAAGCGGGGCCATCGGTCGCGGTGAAGTTACTTGGCTTGAATGGCGTGCCGGAAGCCGGTGCGGAATTCAGTTGTGTTGAGAGCGAAAAGAGCGCTCGCGTCCTTGGCCAGGACCGAGCTGAACTGGCTCGAAAAACCGCCGGAGAAGCCCGCACCAAAGTGACTCTGGAGAATTTGTTTGCCACGCTCGATGCCACTTCGGCGAAGATGCTCCGGGTCGTGGTCAAAGCGGACACGCAAGGTTCAGTCGAAGCGATTGTTGAAGCATTGAAAAAGATCGAATCCGATCTGGTTTCACTCGAAATTATTCACAGTGCGGTCGGAACCATTACTGAATCCGACGTGTCCCTCGCTTCTGCGTCCAACGCCATCATTCTTGGTTTCCACACTCGCATTGATAACGGCGTTTCCGACGCCGCGAAGCGCGAGGGAGTGCAGGTCAAACTTTACGCAATCATTTACGAATTGATTGATCACGTGAAAGAAGCCATGGCCGGCTTGCTCGATCCGATCAGCAAGGAAGTGGTCATTGGCTCAGCGGAAGTTCGCAAAGTTTTCGAATTATCCAAGGGCGGCAACGTGGCGGGCTGCATGGTTTCGAGCGGGCGGATTATTCGCGGAAAAGTTCGCGTGATGCGTCGCAAGGGTTTGATTTACGAAGGCGTTACGCAGTCGTTGCGCCGATTTCAGGATGAAGTCAACGAGGTGCGCGCGGGAATGGAATGCGGAATTCGTCTCGATGGGTTTAATGAATTTCAAGTGGGCGACGCAATCGAATGTTACACCATCGAAAAGGTCGCCGCTTCCAAAATTTAAGAATTCAAATGAAAGCGATTACGATTAAGATCAGGATTAAGATGAAGAACGGCTTGGAGAATTTTCCCTCCTAATCTTAATCCGAATCATACTCTTAATCTCACTTCTTTATGTCACTCCGACTCCAAAGAGTTCGAGAACTTCTCAAACGTGAAATCGGCGAAGTCATTCGTCGCGAACTTCCGGTTGCTGAAGCCGGCCTGATCAACATTAATGACGTGATGGTTTCAGCCGATCTCCATTCCGCCCTCATTTACGTCGGAATTTTTGGAAGCCCGGAACAAAAAAAACGGGGAGCGTCGATGTTGCATAAGCAACAAAAGCGCATTCAAGGACTGGTCGGAAAAGCGGTCGTCCTCAAATACACGCCGCGACTTCGGTTTATTGTCGATGATTCCATTGAAAGAGGAAATCACGTTCTGGAAATCCTGGAGGAACTCGACAAAACGAATCCGTTGGAGCCTGAGCAACCCCAGGAATTCGAGGAATGAAATCTTACCCCCAGATCGTTGGTCGAATCATTCAAGAAATTCGAGCCTGCAAAACCGTTTGCATCGTCGGCCACGTCCGGCCTGACGGCGATTGCATCGGCTCGCAACTTGCACTTTCGCTCGCATTAAAAGCCGAAGGAAAAAGAGTCAGTTGCTGGAACGAAGACTCCGTTCCCGACAAATTGAAATTTCTCGACCCCGACAAAGTTTTTGAAAAACCACGGCGCGGCGAAAAATTTGACTGCGTCATTGCCACCGATTGCGCGAGTTTCGAACGACTTGGCAAATGCGGTCCAGCGATTGAAAACAGAACAGTTTTCATCAACATCGATCATCACGCCAGCAACACCCGTTACGCGGACATCAATTGGGTTTCTGCCCGGGAAGCTTCCACCGGCGAATTGATTTTCAAACTGATGAAAGCTGCTTCATGGCCGATTACTCCCAAAATCGCCGATTGTTTATTCACCGCTGTCTCGACCGACACCGGCTCGTTTCAATACGCAACCACCAAGCCGATGACCTACAACACGGCGGGCGAACTCGTCAAACGCGGCGCAGACCTGGCGAAAATTTGCGACGAAGTTTACCAATCGTATCCAATGTCGCGCGTTCGTTTGTTGAAGCATCTTTACAACAAATTCCGTCTGACTCATGACGATCAAATCGCCTATCTCTGGCTGAAGAAAAAAGATTTCGCCCGAACCGGTGCCGACACTTCCGAATCCGAAGGTTTGATTGATCACATCCGCGACATGGAACCTGTCGAGGTCGCCTGCGTCTTCGAGGAAATCGAACCCGAAATGACCCGCATCAGCCTCCGTTCGAAAAGCGACAAAGTAAACGTAAGCGACATTGCTTCGATGTTTGGCGGCGGCGGCCACAAGGCGGCGGCCGGCGCGCGAATTCCTGGTAGCTCGCTCTCGACTCAACGCCGCGTCATCGGCGCAATTAAAAAAGCCCTCGATTCAGCCATCTGATTTTCATGGAAGCATTTGATTCTTTTGACGGTGCCGTTCTCATCGACAAGCCAGTCGGCCCGACCTCGCACGATGTCGTCGATGCGATTCGCCGAAAATTTGGGATAAAAAAAGTTGGCCATTGCGGAACGCTTGATCCAAACGCGACTGGACTTCTTATCATCGTTCTCGGAAAAGGAACCAAGCTTTCTGAAAAACTCATGGGCGGCGACAAAGTCTATGAAGGCACCATGAAATTTGGCGAAACGACTTCAAGCTACGACGCCGACGGTGAACTGACCGCTTCCCTGCCCGTTCCACCGATGACGCTCGATGAATTGAACGAAACCGCCACAACGTTTCAAGGCGATCAAATGCAAATGCCGCCGATGGTTTCCGCGATCAAAGTTGGCGGAGTTCCGCTCTATAAACTTGCGCGCAAAGGAATTGAGATTGAACGCAAACCGCGTCTCGTTCGCATTTATAATTTTCGTTTTTTGAATTACGAAGAACCCATTGCGTCATTTCGCATCGGTTGTACAAAGGGAACCTACGTTCGCAGCATCGCTCACGACATCGGGCAAAAGCTAGGTTGCGGCGCACATCTGAAAACTTTACGCCGCCTTGTCTCAGGAAGTTTTGATGTGACGAATGCAATTTCCCTGGACCCTGTCTTGAAACTTTCCTCGGCCGAATTGGAAAAACGCGTGATCCCCTTTCTCAAATTGGCAACAGCGGATTAAGTGTAAGAATATGATTAAGATTACGAACGGAGTTCGACTTCTTAATCTTACTCTTAATCCTAATCTCTCTTATCCCAGATGAACGTCATTCGCGCCGCCAACGAACAAACCTCCGGCTCGCTCAAAGTCTGTGTCGCCATCGGAGTTTTCGACGGCGTCCATCTCGGCCATCAACAAGTCATACGCCAAACTATCGCCGACGCTCAGCAACATGAAGCCATTTCCGTCGTCGTCACTTTTGATTGTCATCCAAATTCCGTCGTCGCTCCCGACCGTAATCCGTCGCTGATTTATCCTCTTTCAAAAAAACTTCGCGTCATTGAATCAATGGGAATCAACACGACTTTTCTCATTCATTTTGACAAAATATTCAGCCAGATTCCCGCAGAGGAATTTATTCGCAATCTTGCGCGCGATTTTAAAAATATCCACAGCATTTGCGTTGGAAGCAATTTCACTTTCGGTCACAAGCGCCAGGGCAACGTCGAGCTTCTTAAAAAACTTGGCGATGAACTGAAATTTGCCGTGCATGGACTTGCCGCTGTTTCCCTCGACGGCGAACGTGTCAGCAGCACGCGAATTCGTAACGCCATTCGCGGGGGAAATTTAGATTACGCCAGCCAAATGTTGGGTCGCGCCTATTCGCTCGCTGGAAAAATCATCGAAGGTGACAAAGTCGGACGCAAACTTGGATTTCCAACTGCCAATCTCGATATCGCCGGACTTGTTCTTCCTCCAAATGGTGTTTACGCCGCGCACGCCGCCGAAGTTGCCGGACAAACTTATCGAGCCGCAGTGAACATCGGCGTTCGTCCAACCATGCAAAGTTCCACGCCGCAATTGCACGTCGAAGCGCATCTGCTGGATTTTTCCAGCGATCTTTACGGAAAGGAAATGGAATTAACTTTCGTTGGAAAATTGCGTGATGAACAAAAATTTTCGGCGCCCGAAACTTTGAAACAGCAAATCGCTAAAGACATCGAAGCGGCAAAGAAGCTCTTTTGAATTGTAGCGGCGTGTCTGCGACCGCCGCAGATTAATCACCGGCGGTCATAGACGCGCCGCTACAGCAAAAAATTTCTGAACAGATTTTTTGGATTAGTTGTCCATTTCACGATACAAGTTTGCAAATCAATTTATGAGTACAGGAATCAACGCCATCAACGAAGCGGTCAAGGAAGCGAGCGCGTTCACGCAGCCGCTGTTTAACGAACTTGGAAAAGTCATCATCGGTCAGACCTACCTCACTGAACGACTTGTTATCGGCCTGCTCGCCAACGGCCACGTCCTGCTCGAAGGCGTGCCCGGTCTGGCCAAAACGTTGGCCGTGAAATCGCTCGCGAACTGCATGCACGTCAAATTTTCGCGCCTGCAATTCACCCCGGATATGCTACCCGCCGACATTGTCGGCACGCAGATTTACAATCCGCAGTCCGGCGGATTCACTACGCGCAAAGGCCCGGTCTTCGCCAATCTCGTCCTCGCCGACGAAATCAATCGCGCCCCCGCCAAGGTGCAGAGCGCGTTGCTCGAAGCGATGCAGGAAAAGCAGGTCACCATCGGCGACCAGACCTACAAGCTCGAAGAACCGTTCCTCGTGCTCGCCACGCAAAATCCCATCGAACAGGAAGGCACATATCCGCTGCCCGAGGCGCAGGTTGACCGCTTCATGCTCAAGCTCAAGATCGGCTACCCGACGCGCGCCGAGGAGCGGCAGATTCTGGAAGTCATGGCGAAAACGAGCGGCACGCCGACCTGTGCCGCCGTCGTCACGCCGCAGCAAATCCTCAAGGCGCGCGAAGTCATCAACGACATTTACGTGGACGACAAGGTGAAGGATTACATCGTGGATCTCGTCTGCGCCACGCGCGATCCCGACCATTACAAGATCGCGGTGAAAGATTTCATCCAGCTCGGCGCGTCGCCGCGCGCGACCATCGCGTTGACGCTGGCGGCCAAGGCGTATGCCTTCCTGAAAGGCCGCGGCTACGTGACGCCGCAGGACGTGAAGAGCATCGGCATGGACGTGTTGCGCCATCGCGTGGCCATCACCTACGAAGCCGAGGCCGAGGAAAAGACCAGCGAAACAGTCATCCAGAAAATCTTTGATGAACTGCCTGTTCCGTGAGTGGAAGAAAGTTATGCCAACCATTTTCATCAACGGATACAAATTTCGCTTCTACTCGTCCGATGTGAACGAGCCGCCGCACGTTCACGTCATTCAGGCCGAGCGCGTGGCGAAAATTTGGCTCAAATCGTTGGAGGTCGAATACAATCGCGGCTACAATAAAGCAGAGTTGAACACAATTTTGAAACTGACCGAACTGAACAAAACCAAACTATTGGAGGCATGGCATGAGCACTTTGACCGCTAAAACTACCGAACAAGTCCACGCGAAAGGCGTCCGCTTCACCAATGGCACGTTGCACGTCGGCCTAGACGATGGCCGCGAGATCAGCCTGCCGCTGGCCGAAGTGCCGTGGCTGAAATGGCTCGCCAAGGCCACACCCAGACAGCGCGCCAACTGGTCGCTTGAACCGGGCGGCTACGCGATTTACTGGCCGGACTTGGACGACGGCATCGAAGTCTGTCACCTGCTGGCTCCGCAGCCGATTGCGTGAACCTACGAAGCCGCCGCCGGGGAAAAAACCAGCGAAACGGTCAAACAGAAAATCTTTGATGAACTGCCCGCGCCGTGAGGTGTGTGGTTGACTAAACCTATCGAACAACCTATCGTAATACCAAAATGATAACGATATGAATACTGTCACACTATCACCAAAATTTCAGGTGGTCATCCCGCAGGAAATACGGGAATCCCTTCACCTCAAGGCGGGCCAGAAATTGCAGATGATCAATTTTGAAGGCCAGATTGTCGTCGTGCCGCTGCGGCCCATCAAGGAGATGCGCGGCGCGTTCAAGGGCATGAACACCAACTTTGAACGCGAGCCGGACCGCCTATGAATGTTGTGGATTCCTCCGGCTGGATTGAGTTTCTTGGCGGCGGGGCAAATGCGGACTTCTTTGCTTCGGCCATTGCGGACACTCCTCGGCTCGTTGTGCCGACCATTTCGGTCTTTGAAGTCTGCCGCTGGACACGGCGCGAACTCGGCTCACGCCGCGCCTTGGAGGCGATGGCGTTGATGCAGCAGGGCAGTGTCGTGGAACTGAACGCCACGCTGGCGATGAGCGCCGCGCGCTTGAGTCTCGAACTGAAATTGCCGATGGCGGATGCCATCATTTTGGCGACCGCCCACGCCCAGGACGCGATTCTCTGGACGCAGGACGATGACTTTGAAGGAATTGAGGGCGTAAAATATATTGCCAAGAAGAAAGGTGCAAAATGAAAGCCATTACCTGCGAAGCCGAGGCCGAGGAAAAAACCAGCGAAACGGTCATCCAGAAAATCTTTGATGAACTGCCTGTGCCGTGAGCCGTTTGGAATATGCCAAACACTGAACGCCAACTCCTTTTGGAGAAACTCCTGAACTTTGAGCAGCCAGTTCAAGCAACGTTGGCTGAACTCCATAAGTTTGGTTGGGACTCTGACGTGGAGTTGGTTCAGATCAAACCAGCACACATCACTAAACTTTTGGATGATTTTTTTGAAAGGTAAACTCAATGCGGCACAAATTGAAGAATGGGCAAACGCTTTGGAGTGCCGAGGCGATGTCGGTTTTTTGCCGGAGAAACAAAGCGCAATTCGAGAAGCAATCTTTCAACTCGCAAATCCTTTGCTCAACAAACCGATTACTCCTGACTTGGCAAAGCTGCTAAAAATTCAGTTGTTGCAATGATTCCCCGCGAGATTCTCAAAAAAATCCGGCAGATCGAGCTGCGAACGAATCGCATCGTGACCGAAACGCTCGCGGGCCAATACCATTCCGTCTTCAAGGGCCAGGGCATGAACTTCGACGAGGTGCGCGAATACCAGCCCGGCGACGACGTCCGCGCGATTGACTGGAACGTTACGGCGCGGATGAATCATCCGTTCATCAAAAAGTTCGTCGAGGAACGCGAACTCACGCTCATGCTCGTCGTGGACGTGAGTGGTTCCGGCCTGTTCGGCTCGCGCGGACAATCGAAACGCGAACTCGCGGCGGAAATTGCTTCCGTGCTGGCGTTCTCGGCGATTCGGAATAATGACAAGGTCGGGCTGATTTTATTTTCCGACGAAGTTGAAAAATTTATTCCGCCGCGCAAAGGCCGCAGCCACGTCCTGCGTGTCATCCGCGAAGTTTTATTTTTTGAACCGAAACGGCGCGGGACGGATTTGAATCACGCACTGGAATTTTTTCTCCGCGTGCAATCGCACAAGGCGATCACGGTAGTCATCTCGGATTTCATCGGTTCGTCTGCCGCGCCGAAGCGCGGCGAGAAACGTTCGCGCTCCCAGATGATGTTGCTGGAATCGCTCGCGCAATCGGCGTTCACAA
>JAYVSV010000139.1:0-17543 GCA_043775015.1 Verrucomicrobiota bacterium | reverse complement strand
GTCTCCCACCAAACGGTGCGCCTGCCTCTACCACCGGAAATTTCCATTCTCACCGCTTTATCCGTGTCCATCTGTGTCCATCCGTGGTTTCAATTGAATTGTCCCGGTTAAGGTGAGAAACTTGGGGTGAACACCCCGTTGAAACACTCCGCTGCTGACAATAAAATGCAGACGTTGAATACCGAAACCAACGAATAACAAAAATTAGTAAACAACAAACAAAATGAAAACACAATCGAACACAATGAACAACATACCCGACCCATCCAAAACACTGACGTTGCCCTCACGACGCAATTTCCTGGCGAAATCGCTCAGTAGCGCGGCACTTGTCCTCGGAGGATTACCGCTGTTGACGGGCAAACTCATGGCGGTCGAAGGACCTTGCACCTCCTGCAATGATGCGATCACCGACATCGACATTCTCAACTACGCGTTGACGCTCGAACATTTGGAAAACGCTTTTTATCGGGACGGCCTTGCCCGGTTCAGCCAGAGAAATTTTACGTCGGCCAAATTTATTCGCGGCTTCGGCGGAAAAATTGTCAGCAAGGTTTATCCCTATTTCCAACTGATCGCCGATCACGAACGGGTCCATGTCGCCACGTTGATTTCAGTGATCCAATCTTTGGGCGGCACTCCCGTCCAGGAACTTTGCTATGACTTCGGATATTCCAACGTGGACGAATTCGTCAAAGTCGCGCAGTTGTTGGAAAACACGGGCGTCATGGCCTATGACGGAGCGATTCATCTGATTTGCAATCCTGATCTCCAAACGGCGGGTGCAACCATTGCGACGGTCGAGGCGCGTCACGCTTCCTACCTGAATCTTTTGAATGGCGATGTTCCGTTCCCGGCGGCTTTTGACACGCCGAAAACCATGGCGGAAATTCTCGCGGCAGCGGGTGGATTTATCGTCGCCTGTCCGTGACCCGGACTCAAAGGAGAAGGCTGTCTTAACGACAAAAAAACAACGCGCCCCACCGGAGGCGCGTTGTTGAAACAAGAAAAGGTAACCAATGAACAATGCAGTTGAGAATCCCATAACCAGCGAAGTGGACACAGATGCCAAACTTGAACTCCCCGTCGAGCCGGTGAATCCGTTTTGCGGACGTATTGACGTTTCGTTGGCGGTATCGCGCGAAGAAGAAAAGCCGATTGTCCACAAGCGTGTACCGTCGCCCTCAAGCTAAACACTGAATCAAAAAACTTATGAAAGCACTAATCTACAATGGCCCTTGCGATGTCTGCGTGAAGGAAGTCCCGGACGCAAAAATCGAGCGGCCCACCGACGTCCTGGTAAAAATTACGAGCACCAATATCTGCGGGTCGGACCTGCACATGTATGAAGGCCGGACGAATGTGGAGGAAGGCAAGGTTCTCGGTCACGAAAACCTCGGTCAGGTTGCCGAAGTCGGCAATGCCGTGGATCGAATCAAGGTGGGTGACTGGGTTTGCCTGCCGTTTAATGTTTCCTGCGGTTTCTGCAAAAATTGCGAAGCTGGGTTGACGGGCGCGTGTCTGTTCACCAATCCCGGAACCGCCGGAGCCGCATACGGATTCGCCGGCATGGGACCGTATAGCGGCGGTCAGGCCGAATATCTTCGCGTTCCCTACGGCGACTTCAATTGCCTCAAGCTCCCGGAAGACGCGCGGGAAAAAGAGAACGACTACGTGATGTTGTCAGACATTTTCCCGACAGGCTGGCACGCCACTGAACTGGCTGGCGTAAAACCCGGCGAGTCGGTCGTTATTTATGGCTGCGGTCCCGTCGGCTTGATGGCCGCTCACTCCGCCGTGATCAAGGGTGCGAGCAAAGTGATGATTGTGGACTCCCACCCCGATCGCCTCGCGCTGGCGAAACAAATCGGAGTGATCCCAATTGATTATTCCCAAGGGACGGCGGTGGCAGAAATTCTGGAACTTACAAACGGCGAAGGTGCTGATCGCGGCTGTGAATGTGTCGGTTATCAATGCCATGATCCGGCGGGTCATGAAGTGCCAAACGCCACGATGAATGATCTGGTGAAATCGGTGCGGGCCACCGGCGGCATCGGCGTGGTGGGAGTATTTGTTCCTTTGGACCCGGGCGCGGAGGACAAGCTGGCGAAAGTTGGAAAAATTATTTTCGACTTCGGTCTGTTCTGGTCCAAGGGGCAGCGCATCGGGACGGGGCAAGCCAATGTCAAAGCCTACAACCGGCATCTGCGCAACCTGATTCACAAGGAGCGCGCCAAACCTTCGTGGATTGTCTCGCATGAACTGGCGTTGGACGAAGCTCCCGACGCCTACAAACATTTTTGCAGCCGCGATAAAGGTTGGACCAAGGTCATCCTGCATCCCAATGGCTCGGCGAATAAACTAACGAGGAAAAGTGCCGAGAAGAAAGAGACGCGCAAGGAAGCATTACACGCGCACTGAGCGCCAAATGAGCATGAACCCCTGCCAATTCTCGCGACCTCCGCGGTCGGTGCAGACGTGCTGCCCGAATTGAGCAACAAATTCCGCTCGCCGTTGCACTCGTAACTTCACAACAAAACTAAACAATGAAAACGATCCAAACACTCGCCGCCCTGGCGGCATCAACCTCGATCCTTTGCGCTGCCGACAGCCTGCCGAAAGCAAACAAACAAATGCAAGCGGTGCTGGACCAACTACAAAAGCTCGGGGGCAAACCCATTGAATCGCTGACACCGGAAGAGGCGCGCCAACAACCCTCGCCTGCCGATGCGGTGAAAGCACTGTTGCTAAGCCAGGGCAAGAGCACAGACCCGGAGCCGGTCGCCAGTGTTAAGAACCAAACCATTCCCGGCGCAGGTGGTCAGATTCCGGTCCGCATCTATACGCCCGAAGGCGCCGGCCCGTTCCCCGTCATCCTTTACATCCATGGCGGCGGCTGGGTCATTGCCGATCTCGACACCTACGATTCTTCGCCGCGCACGCTCGCCAATGCTGTCAAGGCCGTCGTCGTTTCAACGCATTACCGCGTCGCACCAGAGCATCCTTTCCCGGCTTCACACGAAGACACGTTCGCCGCCTACAAATGGGTGCGGACGAATGCGCGGTCATTCAACGGTGATCCCGACCGCATCGCGGTCGCCGGCGAAAGCGCGGGTGGCAACATGGCGGCGGCGATTTGCCTCGTGGCGCGGGAACAAAACGTGCCTCTACCCTTGCACCAACTGCTCGTCTATCCCGTGGTCGGCACGGACACGACCACGCCGAGCTTCATCGAAAACGCGAACGCGAAGCCGCTGAACAAGGCAATGATGGAATGGTTTGTCGAACATGAGCTGCAAAACCCGGGAGACAAAACGGACCCGCGCATTGACCTGGCGAACGCAAATCTTCGCGGTTTGCCGCCCACCACGATCATCACCGCCGAAATTGATCCACTACGTTTCGGCGGAAAGCTGTTGGCCGACAAACTCAAAGCCGCGGGCGTGAAGGTGAACTACAAAAATTACGAGGGCGTGACCCATGAGTTCTTCGGCATGGGTGCAGTGCTGCCCGAAGCGAAGGAGGCCGTGGAATTCGCAGCCCGTGAGTTGGAAAAAAATTTCTCCGCGACGGAGCATCAGTTTGTGCGGGAGAAGAAGTAATGGCGCAACTCAAGCCAAGGCGCATCGACGAGAAACTTTACTGCGTGGTCGTTGTCCGCCAAGGGCCTTTAGAGCTTCGATGGCAAGTCGCCAAGGTCGGTTTTATCGAAGCTGGGGGGCCGATCACTTTTGCGGATCTTCTTTCGCGGCGAGTTGGGTATGTTTCTCGACGGTACCGCGCTCCAGGTAAGGTTGCAACCAGATGCGCTCCATGATCGGATAGGAAGCGACGATGGGAAGCACAAGGATAACGCCCACTACTCCGGCAACCAAGCCGGCGGCCAAACAGGAGACAAGCACGGTGAGCGTGGAGAGTCTAAGACGATTGCCATAGACTTTGGGCACGATAAAATAGTTCTCGATCAGGTGGTAGGCGATGTAGAAGGCGGCCACCAATGCTGCGGTCATCGGTGAGACAGTGAACGCTAGAGCTACCGCGGGAATGGCGAATAGAAAAAAGCCAATCAACGGCAGCACATCAAAGATACCCGCAAGTACCGCCAGCAGCGCGGCACTTGGCACATGAAAAGCCATGAGAACTCCGAAAGCGTAAATCGCGCACAGGACTGAGGTAATTAGCTGTCCAACCATGTAATGACCAACGATGGTGGCGATTTCCTCGCCCGCCACGGCCATTTTCTGGCGCTGGGTTTGGGGCAGAAACGCAAGCAGCCATTGGTAGACCCGTTCGCCATCGGCGAGGAAATAAATGGAGACGATGAGCGCCACGAAGAACCCGAGGAGGCCTTCCAGAACGATGCTGCCCCAGGCGGCCAAGTGTTTCAGCACGGACTCCGGATTTGAAAACATCGGCGAATTGGAGAGTTGGCCGGCGAATTCCCGGATGGGGCCGGAAGGCGGCAACCGGTCGAAAAGTTGCTCCTTCAAGGCGGGCAACTGCTTGATAAAAGCCGCGCCCTGAGTGCCGATCGTGGGAACCAGGATAACCACGAAGAGAGCGGTGAAGCCGAGAAGAATCGAAGCGCCGAGGAGCACGCCTCCCCATTTGGGCCAGTGCCGTCGCCTTGTCCATTGAATCAAAGGCCGGAAAGCGATCGCGATCAACAAAGCCAGTAAGAGCAACTCGGCCAGTCGCCACAATTGGAAGCCCAGATAGACGAGCAAACACGCAAGGAACATCTTCAAAAGCGTGGCCCAAGATACAGTGATCTCCAGCCGGGAGCCATTCGGGGGTTCTGGCGCGTCGCTTTTCATCAGCTTTGGCAATGGATGGTGCAATGGGCTATATGCAACACGGCCCTTAGGTTCCGACCCTTCATTCTTTTCGCACGAGTTTCCGCGTCACTAAATAGCTCGCGGCCAGCCCCCCTCCGATCGCCAGAAGGCTGTAGCGGTAAGGATGCTTGCGCACTTCAACCGACGCCTGCTGGCGGAAGTGCTTTAGGGACACTCTCTCAGTCAGTTCTTCGACTGTTTCTGCCATCCGGTTTTCGGTCGCCATCACGCAAGCCTCGATCTCTTCGCTCGTCCGGGCTTTATCCTTCTTGTCCGCAGGTTCTGGTTCGGAGACCGATCCATTCCCCGTCAGATGCCGCAGCGTTTCAATCGTTCTTTTTGGCGTGAGTGATTCTTTCGAGAACGCCTTGATGCCTTTGAGGAAAAAAATAACGCCAACACCCATCACGACTAAACCGATTATTCCCAAACCCACGAAAGCCGCCAGTGCCGGTTCCAGGCCAAGTCGCTCAAACACGAATGAGAGCAACATGCCGAGGCCGCCGAAGAAAACGATCAGCCCGCCATAGACCACGAATCCACCAATCGCGACAGTCACTGCATTCTTGCCCAGGGAAGATATTTTTTCCGCCATCTCCGTCTTGGCCAATTGGATGTCTTCCCGGATAAATATTTTGAATTGCTGAACCAAATCTTTGAGCAGATCTACAAAAGAATTTCCATTACGCATAAAGTTTGCTTTCATCGAGAGAGAGAGTAGCCGCTTGCGCCACAACTTTCTACCGGGTCTTTACCCCATAACGTAAGAGCCATGTTCTGCGTTAAATTAGGTCGGTAAACTCAAGAGAGATTATCATTTAATAATTATGAGCTTGAAAAAAATTGCGGCGATTCTGAAGGGCACATGCAGCGAGTTCGGCAAAGACAAGGTTCTGCGACAACTGGTGGACGTGCGCGTGCCCACGACTGACGGGCGGGAACTCGTGCTGGTGCGGCGCACCGAACCGGAGCGGGACGTGGCCTTGCTGCTGGCCCGACTGAAACTGGAGTTGCCGCCACAATCCCCGCCGCGCATCAGCGCGGGCCAATGGCACTGAACCCAACCGCGTGAAGCCAACGCCGATGTAGTGGCGACGTTTGGCCCGGAATCTCTCAAAACCCCCGCAAATCCATCCTGCTCAATCCTCAACCATCCCCAGTAGCGGAAGTCGGGTTAACATGTTTGTAGAAAAATATGGCGTTGACGATTTTTCACACCCGCCGCAATTTGAGTGTATTACGCGGGAATGAAGACCATCCTTTTCGTTTGCACCGGAAATATCTGCCGCAGCCCCATGGCTGAAGGCTTGTTTCGTCACGCCGTTAAGGGCCGAAGCGATTTGCGCGTTCTTTCGGCTGGCGTGGGTGCCATCAACGGTCAACCGCCCAGCGCGCACGCCGTTCGCGCCGTGAAAGAGCTGGGCATCGATATTTCCCGTCAACGCAGCCGCATGTTGACCGCCGAGCTCGTGCAGCAAGCCGATTATATTTTCGGGATGACCCACAGCCATGTTGATTCGATCAACCTGCTTTATCCGTTTGCTGCCGAGAAAACATTTTTGCTCCGTGAATTCGATGAAACGCTTGATCCCTACGAAAAAGACATCAGCGATCCAATCGGCGGCTCATTTGAAACGTATCAGGATTGCCGCGATCAAATTGAGCAAGGGATCGCGTCGCTCTTCAAATTCGTGGAGGAGACCGATGGCAATTCTGCGCGCGACCCGAACCAAACCGTCGTCGCGATTGGCTCCGATCACGGCGGTTTCGAATTGAAACAAAGTTTGAAGCAACATTTGTTGGAACGCGGAATCGTCGTGAACGATTTCGGAACGAAGTCCGCAGAGTCCACCGATTATCCCGATTACGCACAAGCCGTGGCGAAGAACGTGGCTGAGGGACAAAGCGATTTCGGCGTATTGATCTGCACGACCGGTGTCGGCATGAGCATCGCGGCGAACAAAGTTTCTGGGATTCGCGCGGCGCTGGTTTTTAGTGAAGAAATGGCCGGGTTGGCCCGCCGCCACAACAATGCGAACATTCTCTGCCTTGGTGGAAAAATCACCTCGGGAGAACAGGTAAAAAAAATTCTCGACGCCTTTTTAGCCACCCCATTTGAAGGGGGTCGGCATGAACGACGTGTCAATAAAATGGAAACACCCCAAACCCCAAACGAATTGAAATTACAAACCGTTGATCCTGAAATCGCGAACGCCATTTTCCTCGAAAAGCTGCGCCAGCAGGAAAACATCGAGTTGATCGCCAGTGAAAATTTTACCAGCCCGGCGGTGATGGAGGCCCAAGGCTCGGTGCTCACGAATAAATACGCCGAAGGTTATCCGAAAAAACGTTGGTATGGCGGCTGTGAAAACGTGGACGTCGTCGAGCAACTCGCCATCGATCGCGCCAAAAAACTTTTTGGCGCCGAACATGCCAACGTCCAACCGCATTCCGGGAGCCAGGCGAACATGGCCGTGTATTTCTCGTTTCTCAAACCGGGCGACAAAATGTTGACGATGGATTTGAGCCACGGCGGCCATTTGACTCACGGCAACAAAGCGAATTTCTCCGGCAAATTTTATGAAATCGTCCACTACGGCGTGCGCAAAGAAGACGAGCGGATTGATTACGATCAACTCGCCCAAATGGCGCACGAGCATAAGCCGAAAATGATCACCGTCGGCGCGAGTGCTTATTCGCGCATCATCGATTTCAAACGGATGGGCGAAATCGCTCGCGAAACCGGCGCTTATTTGCTGGCGGACATCGCGCACATTGCCGGGCTGGTCGCGGCGGGGGTGCATCCCAGCCCGATTGGCCACGCCGATTTTGTGACCACGACCACGCACAAGACTTTGCGCGGGCCGCGCGGCGGTTTGATTTTGTGCGGCGAAAAATACGCGAAGGAAATTGATTCGCAGGCCTTCCCCGGCATTCAAGGCGGCCCGCTCATGCATGTGATCGCGGCGAAAGCCGTTTGCTTTTTGGAAGCGATGCAGCCCGGTTTCAAAAATTATCAGCAGCAAATCGTCCGCAACGCCCAAGCGCTGGCCGAGGGAATGCAGCACAATAATTTTCGCCTGGTCAGCGGCGGCACCGATAATCATTTAATGCTCGTCGATGTCGGCGCGCGAAATTTGAGCGGCAAAGATTGCCAGATCGCCCTCGATGAAGCCGGGATCACCGTGAACAAAAACACCATACCGTTCGAGACCCGTTCGCCCTTTCAAGGCAGCGGCATTCGTCTCGGCACACCTGCCGTCACCACTCGCGGAATGAAAGAACAGGAAATGTCTGCCATCGCCGACATGATTTCCGAGGTGCTGCTCGACATCAAGAACCTTGACGCCGCTCAGGCCGTGCGGCAACGTGTCCGGGAATTAACCGCAAGATTTCCATTGCCCTATTGAGAAGACAAACATCCGTGCGCTTGGTTTAAGATTGGGATTTTCAATTTGAACAAAAGTCGCGGCCAGAGCATCGAAGCAGAACAGTTGAACCGTTTCCAGCCGTCCGGCCCCCGCATGGGCAGGACTGTATTCAGAATTTTAATCACAAAAAAATAATTTTATGTCCAAAGCCGCCACCAAACGAATCGCCAAACCCAAAGCCGCCAAAGTAAAATCTCCCAAACTTCATCCCCCGACCGCTGCTTCCGCGCCAGCGCCGATCCCGTCGCCCATTGCAGAAGATCTTCCTGATGAAGTTCGCGATTTCGCACTCGCACCCAAACCCGAACCTCCCACCGAGATCGACGACGCGCGAATGATCTCCTCGCCACCACGCCCGCCCGCAAAAATTGACGACCGCGACGACCCCCGCCGCGAAGAAGAAGCGCGTCGCGGAGAAATCGAAGAAACCGAAGCCCACAGCTCACGCCAGGGAAAAGATCAGGCCGACCCACAAAATAACACCCGCGGATCCGGCACCAGCATGAACATCGCCAAACTCCAGGCCATGCCCATGCCCGAACTCAACAAAATGGCCCGCGAAATGGGCGTCGAAAACTTCGGCACCATGCGCAAACACGAAGTCATCTTCCACGTCCTCCAAAAAAACGCCGAGCGCGCTGGCCTCCTCTTTTCCGAAGGCGTTTTGGAAATTCTACCCGAAGGCTTTGGCTTCCTCCGCTCCCGCAGCTTCAATTACCTCCCCTGCCCCGAGGACATTTACGTCTCCCCCTCCCAAATCCGCCGCTTCGATTTGCAGACCGGCAACCTCGTCGCAGGCCAAATCCGCCCGCCCAAAGACAAGGAACGCTTCTTCGCCCTCTTGAAAGTCGAAACCGTCGATGGCGAAGACCCCGACATCGCGAAAGAAAAAACCCACTTCGACAATCTCACCCCGCTCTTTCCCGATAAACGGTTCCTGCTCGAAACCGATTCCACTGAACTCTCCACCCGCGTCCTCGACCTCGTTTGCCCTATTGGCAAAGGCACCCGCGGCTTGATCGTCGCGCCACCGCGCACCGGCAAAACTGTGCTCATGCAGAAACTCGCCAACGCCATTCTCAAGAACAATCCCGAATCCTATCTCTTCATCCTCCTCATCGACGAACGCCCCGAGGAAGTCACCGACATGGAACGCTCTTGCATTGGTGCGGAAGTCATTTCCTCCACCTTCGACGAACCGCCCGAGCGCCACGTGCAAGTCGCAGAAATGGTCATCGAAAAAGCCAAACGCATGATCGAACACAAACGCGACGTCGTCATCCTCCTCGACTCCATCACCCGCCTCGCCCGCGCCTACAACACCGTCCAGCCCCATTCCGGAAAAATCCTCTCCGGCGGAGTCGATGCGAACGCGTTGCACAAACCCAAACGCTTCTTCGGCGCCGCGCGAAACATCGAAGAAGGCGGCTCCCTCACCATCATGGCCACCGCCCTCGTCGATACCGGCTCCCGCATGGACGAAGTTATTTTCGAAGAATTCAAAGGCACCGGCAACATGGAAGTCCATCTCGACCGACACCTCGTCGATCGCCGCATTTTCCCCTCCATCAACATCGAATTGTCGGGCACGCGCAAAGAAGAATTGCTCTATCACCCCGACGAATACAACAAAGTGGTCGTGCTCCGGCGCGCGCTCACCGGAGTGCCGCCGGTGGAAGCAATGGAATTGATGTTGAACAAATTAAAGAAGACCGGCAGCAATATTGAATTTTTGCTGGGGATGACCGTGACGCGATAACTAACTAAACCGGAATGATGCAGTTGAGAAATGCGCCGGACGTGTCACGGGGCGGCGAATCGCCCGGAGCGCGGACTTTAGTCCGCTTCAATGTATGGCAAACCATTTGGGGTTCGATCTCGGCAGGTCAAAATCGAGTTGAAGCGGAATAAATTCCGCGCTCCGGTCGCCTCGCGTGTGACTTCTACCGCATCGTTCCGGCTAAAACAATTTGCAATTTTAAATTCTCAATGGAAAATTTTCAATTGCCCAGTGCTTTCAATTTGAAAAAAACAAAATATTTTGCAACGAGGTTGATGATGATTGCCGCGTCGGTCGCGGTGACTTCCAGTCCCGCGCCAGCAGGAGCGAGCGAAAGCATCAAAGTTTATTCCGTCCCAAAAGAGATCAAGAAAGCTCCGTCTCCCGCGCCAGCGGGACAGGCTGCGGCCGCTGTTGATCCGCACGCAAACCTTGCGTCCCGCGCCGGCGGGACCGCTCCGGGCGAAGGACACGAAGCGCCGCTACACTGGGAAACGCCGGCCGGCTGGAAAGAACTTCCGCCCACCGATCTGCGCGTCGGGAATTTCCTCATCAGCAAAGGCGATAAAAAAGTGGAAGTTTCCATTATTCCTTTTCCCGGAAAAACGGGCACGGAGCTCGACAATGTAAATCGTTGGCGCGGCGAGATTGGCTTGGAACCCGTCGGCAAATCTGATGGAGAAACCGTGGCAATTGGTGATCAACCAGGAAAAATTTACGATTTCACCGGCAGACAGATGCAGACCATCGCAGCCAGTTTAATGCGCGGCGAGACCAGTTGGTTTTTCAAAATGCGTGGGGATAAAGGCATTGTTTCCGAAAACAAAACGGCGTTTATCCAATTGCTCAAATCGATTCATTTTCATGACCAGGAAACTTCTGCACCATCGGCAACACCGGTCGCGGCACCGGTCGCCGTTCCTGCCCAACCGATCGTGAGCGCAGCGAAGGAAGTGGTGGCCGAAGCAGAAGCTGGTGACCCGAAGTGGGACTTGCCCTCCGGTTGGAAAGAGAAGCCCGCTTCCACCATGGTGTTCAAAACATTCTCTTCGGGCGAAGCGCCGAATGAAGCGAAAATTGCGATCAGTGTATTTCCCGGAGATGTCGGCGGCTCGCTCGCCAATGTGAATCGCTGGCGCAATCAACTTTCACTGAAACCCATCACGGAAACGGATCTGCCCAAATCAACCACCGCGCTGAACGTGGTTGGCGGCAAAGCGACCTTGGCTGAACTGACCGGCACGGATGCGCGCACCGGAAAGCCTTCAAAAATGGTCGCGGCGATTGTTGCTCATGGCGAGCGGACCTGGTTCTATAAATTGACTGGCAACGAAGCAGCCGTGGCTCGTGAAAAAGAAGCCTTCCTCAAATTTGTCCAAACCGTGCGTTACTAAAATGTTTAAGCCCGTCGTTGATTTTTTTAGTTCGTTGCGCCTCACCGTCGTTCTGCTTGGCTTTGCGCTACTGCTCGTTTTCATCGGCACGCTCGCCCAGGTAAAACTGGGACTTTACATCGCTCAGTCCGAATATTTTCGGAGCGTTTTCGTTTATTGGCATCCGGAAGGTGCGTCCTGGAAAATTCCGGTTTTCCCCGGCGGCTGGCTGCTCGGTGGATTTTTGCTCGTCAACCTGATCTCCGCTCACATTAAACGGTTCAAGTTTACCCGAAAAAAAATTGGCATCTTCTTCATTCATGCCGGGCTCATCCTGCTGCTGCTGGGACAATTTTTCACGGAACTGTTTCAAGTCGAGAGCCACATTCGTTTTGAAGAAGGCGAAACGCGGAATTACAGCGAAGACTCAAAGCAATGCGAACTCGCGGTGATTGACGCTTCCAATCCGGATCACGACCAGGTTTTTTCCATTCCCGAAACACTTCTGGCCAAAGGCGGGGAAATTCGCGATTCGAAACTTCCTTTTTCGGTTCGCGTTAAAAGCTATTTTTTGAATTCGCAAGGGGCTGGACCGGCCAGCCCGGCGAAGTTGGGGAAGATGCACGGGGTCAGCGACGACGGGAGCTCAATCTGGTTTTCCCAGGAGCCGTCCGTCACGAAGATGGACGAACGCAATGTTCCGTCGGTGTTGGTGGAATTCTTCACGGATAAAGGTGTCGTCGGCGAACGGATTGCATCCTTGTATATTAACGACCCCCAAACTTTTGAAATCGCAGGGCGCACTTACAATTTCGCGTTACGCCCAACCCGTTATTACAAAACATTCAACATCACTCTATTGGACTTTCGGAATGACCTTTATAAAGGGACGCCTATTCCCAAGAATTACTCGAGCAAGATTCATTTGAGCGATCCCAAACGCGGTGAAGAGCGGGATGTTCTCATCAAAATGAACGACCCGTTGCGTTATGGCGGCGAAACTTTTTTTCAATCCGGTTTTGATCCGGTAAATGACAAATTCACGATTCTGCAAGTGGTGAGAAATCCTGCCGCCGCCACGCCTTACGTCTCCTGTGTGCTGGTGGGACTCGGTTTGCTGACGCAATTTTTGATGCATCTGGTTGGTTTCGCGCGGAAAACAAAAACGCAACCGATTGTGCAAAACAAAAACAAGCCCGCCGCTCGCGCCGTTGCCGGAGGGAAAACTTTATGAAGAAATGGTTCCCCTGGATTTTAGTGGGCGTTTTCGCTGCGTGGATTTTGGCCGATCTCCGGCCGCTCCCGCCGAAGAATGGTTTTGACCTCAAGGAATTTGGGCGGTTGCCGGTTCTTTTGAATGGTCGCATTCAGCCGTTTGATTCTGTCGCGCGCAATGCCCTGTTGAGCATGAGTGGGAAATCCGCCGTTCGCACCGAAGACAAAAAAACTTTAAGCGCTACCGAATGGTTGCTCGAAACGTTGTCGAAGCCAGACCTCGCCGATACGCGAAAGATTTTCCGCGCCCAACATCCCGATCTCGAAGGGCTGCTCGGAACTCAAAATGGCAGGCTGGAATATTATTCGTTCAACGACATGACGAATCAACTCCCCGAAATCGAGAAGCAGGCGCAAGGCGTCGTGCGTTCGGAAACGGATCCTAAAACAGAAAAACAAAAAGAAGACGCGGTCAAGCTGCGCACCCCGTTTCAAAAAGACCTCATGCACTTGTATGACAGCCTCATTTTGAACCATCGCCTCAAGAACAGCCTGGAACCAGAAGGCGCTGCCGACTTCGCTCGCGAGTTGCAAATTTATCTCGAAAAAATTCCCGCTGGCCTCGCTGCCTTGCAAGCCAGTGAAGCCGCAACTCCTCACAACGAGGACGATCTCAAAACCATTGCCGCGTTTTTTCGCCGCTACCAAACGATGGGCAAGTTTGCTTATCCTCTCGTCGTCCCGCCAAAAACCGCCGACGCCCGCGACGCCTGGAACAGTGTCGGCAATAGTTTGATGGAATCGATGCGCTCCCAAGAAATTCATCCTGCCGTGCTTCATCTCGCCGCCATCGCCTCCGCTTTTGCCACGAATAATCCCGTGCAATTCAACCAGGCCGTCGCCGATTATCGCTTCTGGTTGCAGGCCAATCAACTCGCGCCCGAACTCGCAAAAGGGCGCGCCGAATTTCGCTTGAGCCAGTTGCAACCGTTTTACAAAGCCATGGTCATTTACGTCGCTGCACTTTTACTCGGCTGCGTCTTTTGGCTGAATTGGAGCGATTGGGTCCGGCGCTCGGCCTTCGCGCTGTTGCTGCTGGCCTTCGTCGTTCACACCGTTGGCCTCGTCTCCCGCATGGTTCTGGAAGGGCGTCCGCCCGTGACCAATCTTTATTCCTCCGCGATATTTGTCGGCTGGGCCGCCGTCGTTTTGGGCATTGTTTTGGAACGGATTTTCAAAGGCGGCATTGGCTTGGTCGCAGCGGCTTTCGTCGGATTTGTCACCCAGATCATTGCGCATCATCTCTCGATGAGCGGCGATACCATGGAAATGTTGCGCGCCGTGTTGGACACGAATATCTGGCTCGCGACGCATGTCGTCGTCATCACCACCGGTTACTCGGCCATGTTTGTGGCGGGGCTGCTGGCCATCATTTATATCGTGCGCGGTTTCTTCACGAAAACGCTTTCGCCCGACACGGCCAAGGCTTTGGCGCGGATGGTCTATGGCATAATATGTTTTGCGACGTTGTTCAGTTTCGTCGGCACGATCCTCGGCGGAATATGGGCCGACCAATCGTGGGGCCGTTTCTGGGGTTGGGACCCGAAAGAAAACGGCGCGTTGCTCATCGTAATTTGGTGCGCGATTGTTTTGCACGCGCGCTGGGGCGGCCTCGTCAAAGAACGCGGCTTGATGGCGCTGGCCGTTGTCGGCAACATCATCACCAGCTTTTCGTGGTTCGGCGTGAACATGCTCGGCATCGGATTGCACTCCTACGGTTTCATGGACGAAGCATCCTTCTGGTTATTTATTTTCATCGGAACGCAACTCCTGATCATTGCCATCGCGCTGGTGCCGCCACGATTTTGGGCAAGCATGAAGGGCCCAAATGATTCCAACGCCCCTCCCGCGACTGCGGGGCCGGAAGGAAGTGCGCCAAAAACGGTTTCAGCCCGAGCTTGAATCCTTTTGACAACATCGGCTCTTCTCTTACCGTTCCTCCACATTGATTTAAGAAAATGATTGGCTACATACTCAAAAAAGTCCTTGGCTCCAAAAACGAGCGCGAGGTTAAAAAACTTCGCCCGCTCGTGGCGAAGATCAACGAGCTCGAAGCCGCATTGCACTCCGTCTCCGACGACGTCCTGCGCGAGAAAACCGCCGCGTGGAAATCAGAACTCTCGAAAATCGAGGACGCCGAGCTTCTCAAACAGCGGGTCTCAGAAATTTTGCCCGAAGCTTTTGCTGTCGTGAAAAATGCCTGCCGCCGTCTTTGCGGACAGGAAATTATCGTGCGCGGCCATCCGTTGAAATGGGAAATGGTCCCTTTCGACGTGCAACTGATCGGCGGCTACGGGTTGCACTCCGGACGCATCGCCGAAATGGCCACCGGCGAAGGCAAAACGCTCGTGGCAACGTTGCCGGTTTATTTAAACGCACTCACCGGACGCGGCGTTCACGTCGTCACGGTCAATGATTATCTCGCCGCCCGCGACAGCGAATGGATGGGCGCCGTTTACAAGTTTCTCGGCCTGAGCGTCGGTTGCATTTTGCACGATCAATCCCCCACCGTCCGGCGCGACCAATATTATTGCGACATTACTTACGGGACAAATGCCGAGTTTGGTTTTGATTATTTGCGCGACAACGGCATGGCGACTCGCCAAGAGGAACAGGTGCAGCGCGGCCATTATTTCGCCATCGTTGACGAAGTGGATTCCATTTTGATCGATGAAGCCCGCACGCCGCTCATCATCAGCGGCCCGGCCGTGGTCGCTTCGGACAACGCGCTTTACGACCAATTCAAACCGGTCATTCAATCCATCGTCCATACCCAGGAAAAAATGTGCGACCGCTTTCTTGCTGAAGCGGAAGTGTTGATCAAAAAACTGCGCCCCGAAGAGGGTTCAAATCCAAAAAGTCCTGATTTGCTCGAGCGCGAAATCGGCCTGTTGCTTTACCGCGTCAAAGTGGGAAATCCCCGATCCTCCGCGCTGATGAAGCTTTTGGAGGAACCGGAAAATCTCCGTCTGATGAACTCCGCCGAGCTGCAATTGCACGCCGAACAATCCAAGAAGGAACTTTACGCGCAAAAGGAAGAATTGTTTTTCGCGATGGACGAGAAAAGTCACGAGGCAGATTTGACGGAAAAAGGGCGCGCCTTTCTTCGCCCGCAAGATCCCGATGCTTTCGTGCTGCCGGATTTGACGGTGAAGTTTCAGGAAATCGATGCCGGGCCGGAAGTCGATGCTCGCAAACGGCTTGAACTGAAAGCGCAGATTCAGCAGGAGTTCGAATTGAAAGCGCAGCAGATTCACACCATTTCGCAATTGCTGAAAGCTTACTGCCTTTATTTGAAGGACGTGCAATACGTCGTGCAGGACAACAAGGTGCTCATCGTCGATGAAAACACCGGTCGCCTCATGACCGGACGTCGTTGGAGCGATGGATTGCATCAAGCCGTCGAGGCGAAAGAAGGGGTCGAAATCGAACGCGAAACGCAAACGCTGGCGACGATTACCATTCAAAATTATTTTCGTCTTTACAAAAAACTGGCGGGCATGACCGGCACAGCCGAGACCGAGGCGTCCGAATTTTTCGACATTTATAAACTCGGCGTCTTAATCATCCCGACCAATCGCGTCGTGGCGCGCAAGGATGCGAATGATTCCGTTTACAAAACGAAACGTGAAAAATTCGGCGCGGTGCTCAAAGAAATTACGACCATTCATAATCTCGGCCGGCCCATTCTCGTCGGCACGGTTTCCGTCGAAACGAGTGAACAAGTTTCGCGCATGTTGAAGAAGGCCGGGATCATTCATTCGGTGCTGAACGCCAAATATCACGAACAGGAAGCAGAAATTGTCGCGCGCGCCGGACAACGCGGCGGCGTCACCATCGCCACGAACATGGCGGGTCGTGGCACGGATATTAAACTAGGCGCAGGCGTCGCGGACATCGGCGGACTTCATGTGATCGGCACGGAGCGGCACGAATCCCGCCGCATCGACCGGCAGTTGCGCGGACGTTGCGCGCGGCAGGGCGATCCCGGTTCGTCGCACTTTTTCATTTCGCTTGAAGACGATTTAATGCGCCTCTTCGGTTCGGATCGCATTGGTAAAATGATGGAGAAAATGGGTTTTGAAGAAGGCCAGGAGCTTGAACATTTCATGCTCAACAAATCCATCGAGCAGGCGCAGAAACGGGTCGAGGCGCATAACTTCCAGCAACGCAAACGCACGCTCGAATACGACGACGTGATGAACAAGCCGCGCGAAGTCATTTACGGCTTCCGCAATGAGATCATCAACAGCGACGACGTGCGTGACCGCCTCATGGACATCATCGAGGAAGTTGTCATCTTGAAAGTCGAGCAGTGCTCGTCGGCGGATGCCGACGTGAACGAATGGAAAGTCCGCCAGCTCGCCGATTGGGTGAACTTGAATTTTCCGCTCGGAATGCCCGAAGGCGAAAACATTAAGGCCGCGCAGGCTGGTAAAGAAAAACCTTTGGCTGACTCGTTATTTGGCGGCTTGAGCGAAGCGCAGTTCGCCGCGTGCAATTTTATTTCCGACGCCATCCGCAAAGCTTACGAACTGAAAGTCAGTTTTGAAGAGCCGGATAAACTCACAACGGTCGAGCGCTACACCATCTTGCAGGCGATTGATAAATTGTGGCAGGAACATCTTTACGAGATGGACAGCCTGCGCCAGAGCATCGGCCTGCGCGCCCACGGCCAGCGCGATCCGCTGCTGGAATACAAGGCCGAGGCGTTCAAGATTTTTGACGAGCTGATGACGAACGTGAAGACAGAAATCTGTCACAACGTTTTCCGCAGCGCGTCGTCCATGATGGCGTTTGAAAATTTCATCCGCAACGCGCCGCAACAAACCTTGCACCAGAACAC